>JBFIZG010000078.1:0-11148 GCA_041604955.1 Gemmatimonadales bacterium
GGAAGAGGCATGGCACGATGTGCTGCAGACCAACGCCACGGGCAGCTTCAACTCGTTGAGAGCGGTAGCGAACCACTTTCGACAGCAGCGATTCGGCAAGGTCGTGAATATCGCGTCCCAGCGGGCGTTTCAACCCGGTTTCGGGATCGCCAACTATGCGGCCAGCAAGGCTGCGGTCATCGGGCTCACCAGGTCGGCCGCCGTAGAACTCGGGCCGTACAACATAAACGTGAACGGCGTGGCCCCTGGGTTTGTCCGCACGGAACTGCTGAGCCAGTTGCCTGAGGAGGTGCTCGAAGACGCCCGGCGGCGGTCGGCGTTGGGGAAGCTCGCGGAGGTGGAGGACATCGCGCCGGTGGTAGCATTCCTCTGTTCGGACGATGCCCGCCACGTGACCGGACAGGTTATCTTGGTGGACGGGGGAGGGACCCTCACCTAGACTGCCCCGAGGGGCGTGGGCAGTCCTCTGTTGTGACTAATACTTCAAGGTTGCGGAGCGTTCGGGTGTCCAAACAGTACGTCGAATTGACACGCGATGAGACGGGTGAGATAGCGACGCTCGTGCTGAACCGTCCACCTCTCAACATCATGAACATCGAGATGATGGAGGAGACGACGGCGACACTGCTCGAGCTGCGCGATGAGAAGAACCTGAAGATCCTGGTGATTCGTGGCGAGGGCGAAGCGTTCTGCACCGGTGTCGCGATCGAGGATCATACGCGGGAAAAAGTCAGCCGGATGATGCAGGTCTTTCATCGGATCCACGAGACCATCCGATTGCTCGACGTGGTGGCGGTGGCAGCGGTGGACGGAATCGCGTTTGGCGGAGGATTCGAGCTTGCCTTGGGGTGCAATCTCATCCTGGCCTCCGAGTCAGCCAGGTTTCGGCTTCCGGAGACGACGGTTGGCGTGTTTCCAGCCTATGCGGCGATCGTCCTCCCACGAGCGGGCCCGCGCCGGAAGGCGATGGAGTGGATTCTCACCGGCGAGGAAATCCCGGTGCGCGATCTCGAGAAATTCGGGCTGATCAATCGCGTGTACCCGGACGCCGAGTTCGAAGATGGTCTGGCGGAGTTCTTGGGAAAAATCGCCGACAAGTCCGCTCCGGTGCTCCAGCTCGCCAAGCGCGCCCAGGTCCAGTCGTACTACTCAGCTTACGAGGACGCGCTGTACAAGGCCGAGAGCCTCTATTTGCACGAGTTGATGATGCTGGAAGATCCCTATGAGGGGCTCGCGGCGTTTCTCGGAAAGCGGGAGCCGAAGTGGAAAGACGGCTGAGTTCCTGGGTGTTGGGGGGCGTGCTTGTCGCGGCCGGCTGCGGCGCACAGCAGCCGGCCGCGGACGTTCCACCCCGGACGGCTGCGCTGCCGACTGCCGGTATCGCCGCGCAAAAGGTCGCCGTCTTTCCGCTGACCTTGCTGGCGGTTGAGGAGAGGCTGGCGTGGGAAGATTACGTGAAGTCCCACGAAGAGGCACTGGACCGCGCCGACAGCATGATCGGCGCGTTCCTTTCCCAACGCGCGCCCGAGGTCGAATGGGTGTCACCGGCCGACCTAGCCCGGGCGGCGAAACAGGCCCCACAGATGCTCACCGATCCGCACCGGATGGGCACGGCCATGCTTCGGTCCCCCGACCTCAATCAGGTTCCCGATCCGCTCCGCTCGCAGATGCGGACGCTGACGGGGATTGCGGCAGAACGGTACGCGCTGGTGCCGGCAAGCCTTTTTTTTGTGCGGGACTCGGGGATGGTTCGCGGGCGGGGCCGGGCGGAACTCATGCTGGTCCTGGTTGACGTGCGGACGGGCCGTGTTGGGTGGCGTACCGTGGCGCGGGGGGAAGGGGACGACCCGTGGACTGCGCTCTGGGCCGGGCTCAAGCCGCTCGTTCCGGGGATTCCGTGACCACGCACCGCGCGACGCTCATTCCGGGGGACGGTATCGGTCCCGAAATCGTGCGGGCGACGCTCGCCGTGCTCGAAGCCACCGGTGTCCAGTTCGAATGGGATGAGCAGCTCGGCGGCATGGCCGCTTTGACGGAGGTCGGGACGCCTCTTCCCGACGCGACCATCGAGAGTATCCGGAACACGCGGCTCGTGTTGAAGGGCCCGCTCACGACGCCTGTCGGCGGCGGGTATCGGTCGGTGAACGTCGCGCTGAGGCGGGAGTTCGACCTGTACGCCAATGTTCGACCCGCTCGAACCATCGTGCCCGGCGGGAGGTACGAAGACGTCGATCTCGTGCTCGTCAGGGAAAACACCGAGGGACTCTACGTGGGGTTCGAGACGACCATTCCGGTGGGCAACGATCCAAAAGCCGTCGCGCAATCCACCGCGATCGTGACGCGGTTCGGATGCGAGCGGGCAATTCGGTATGCGTTCGAGTACGCCGTCAAGAACAACCGGAAACGGGTCACGATTGCCCACAAGGCGAATATCCTCAAAGCCGTGAGCGGGCTGTTTTTGGAAGTTGGCAGGGAGGTCTCCCGCGAGTACGAGGGACGCGTGGAAGTGGATGACGTCATCATCGACGCATGCGCCATGAAGCTCGTGCTCGATCCGGGACAGTTCGACGTGATCGTGACCACGAATATGTTTGGCGACATTCTGAGTGATGAAATCGCGGGTCTGGTCGGCGGGCTCGGATTGGCGCCGGGCGCCAACATTGGCGATAGAGCGGCGCTGTTCGAAGCCGTCCACGGCTCCGCTCCGGACATCGCAGGCAAGAAGATCGCCAACCCTACCGCGCTCATCCTGGGCGCCGTGCTGATGCTGGAACACATTGGCGAGCAGGAAGCCGCCGGCCGCATGCGAACCGCGCTCGTCCAGACGATACGGGACGACGGAATACGAACAGCGGACCTCGAGGGCAGTGCTACGACGATGGAATTCGCAGACGCCGTTGTACGGCGTCTTAGTTGAGCACGAGTGTCCCCGGTGCGCCCGCGAGGTAGAGTTGCCACTCGGCGCGCTGTGCCCGGCGTGTGTCAAGGACGTGGAGCGTCGAGCTCGAAAGATCGGGCACGTGGTCGCCGCGGTGACGACCGTGATGCTCGGGGTGTACGTGTTGCTGCGCGTTCCCGAGGACCCCACGGCACGACTCGTAGCTGCGTTGGGTGTTGCGGCGTGGTACGTGCTGACGGGGATCGTCGTTCGGCGAACCGTTCGAGAAATGCTCAAGTGACTCACGCCGTGTCATGAATAACGCCATCGTTCATCTCTCGGACATTCACTTCGGCGGAGTCGCCAATCTCGCGTACGTTCGCGGCGTCGAGGAAATCATGCCGCAGCTCGACCCGTCGGTCATCGTGCTGTCGGGGGATCTCTCGCAGCGGGCGCGACACGGTGAGTTTCAGGCGGCACGGAACTTCATCCGTACGCTCGAACGGACGGCGCCGGTGTACGTCGTACCGGGGAACCATGACGTGCAGTGGTGGTGGCGTCCATTGATCCCGTTCGGCGCAAAAGCGAAGTACCGGAAGTACACACGGTACTTTGGCCCGGTGCCGGCGAGCGCGCTCTCGCTGCCGGACGTGCTGGTCACGAACGCGTTGACGTCACACGGGATCGCGTGGGGGTCGCTTACACCCAACCTACGGGACCTCGCCGTCAAGGGCCATCTGCCAAAGGACGAGATGGTTCGCGTCAAGCGAACGTTCGATCAAGCGGATCCAGTGCAACTCCGTGTGCTCGTGGTCCACCATAACGTCCTACGCGGCGATCTTTCGAACCGGATGGGGTTGGCGAGGTGGAAACAGGCACAGCAACGCATTGTGGATTCGGGTGTCGACATCGTGCTGTGCGGGCACGATCACCAAGAGAAGGCCGAGCTGTTGCAGCAGAAGGTCGTCGTATCGTGCGCCGGTACGCTCTCGACCAGGTCACGCGGCGGCAGACCCGTCGTATTCAACCGCATTCGGTGGACGGCCGGCGCGATTCACGTCGAGCTCTACCGTTGGGACGTCAACCGTGATGCGTTCAAATCGTCAGACATCTACGCGTTTGCCTGGGACCGGACGCAGAAGGAGCATGCCAGGGCGGCGGCGCGGGTGGGCTGAGGAGGAGGCGCGCGCGGCCGACGAGACACTGCTCGTCGAACGGCTGGCGCGTCTCGGAAACTCGTCCGGCGTCAGCGTTCATGAAAACCGCACCGTGCTCGTGAGTGTGACGAACGCCGGAGTGCTGCGGGTCCATCGTGGGTTCGCGTACGCATCCGATCGGGTGTTGCGAGGGGTGCTGGCGTTCGTCGACAAAGCGACGAGTTCGCGCGAGCGACGGATGGCGGAGCGTCGAATCCGTGATTTTTCCGTCGACGAGTATGTGCGGCCGACGCGCCGGCCGCGAACTCGAGTGCGTCTCCGCCCTGGCGACCGGCAACTCATCGCACAGCTCCAGCAGCTGCACCAGCGGCTGAACGAGGAGCGGTTCGGCGGTGCGCTCGCGCCAATCAAGTTTCGTGTCTCCCACAAGATGCGACGCCGGCTCGGCGAGCTGGCCGTCGACCCGGACACCCGTCGCGCCGCGGAGATTGCAATCAGCGTGCGACACCTTCGTCGCGATGGATGGGACGAAGTGGAGCACACCATGCTGCACGAAATGGTGCATCAATGGCAGGCCGAGTCGGGGCTCGACATCGATCACGGCCCCATGTTTCGCCGGAAGGCGGTCGAGGTCGGTGTGTTGCCGCGTGCCGACCGACTCGTGGGTGCGGACGCGGCAGCCTGTATAAACTGACGGAGTAAGGAGAGTAACGACATGCCGTTCACGGGCGTGGATTTCTATGATACCGATTCCCTCCTCCAGGAAGAAGAACGGGCCGTTCGCGATACGGTTCGCCGATGGGTGGATGAGGAGGTGCTGCCGATCATCGCAGAGCACTACATCGAAGGCACCTTTCCCATGCAACTGGTTTCCCAAATGGCCGAGCTGGGGCTGTTTGGCGCCAACTTGCCCGCAAAGTACGACTGCGCCGAGCTCAACAACGTCGCCTACGGCCTGATCATGCAGGAACTGGAACGAGGTGACAGCGGCGTCCGGTCGTTTGCATCGGTTCAGGGCGCGTTGGTGATGTACCCGATCTACGAGTTCGGAAGTGAAGCGCAGCGCCAAGAATGGCTTCCGAAAATGGCTCGGGGGGAGGTGATTGGGTGTTTTGGGCTCACGGAACCCGACTATGGCTCGAACCCGTCCGGCATGATCACGATAGCCCGTAAAGACGGTGACTCGTGGGTTTTGAACGGCACCAAGATGTGGATCACCAACGGATCCACCGCCCACGTGGCAGTCGTGTGGGCGAAGACGGGCGAACTGTCCGACGTGAGCTCGATTCGGGGATTCATCGTTCCCACCGACAGCGACGGATTCCAGGCAAAGGACCAACATGGGAAGCTGTCACTCCGGGCGAGCGATACCAGCGAGTTGGTCTTGGAGGATGTACGCGTACCAAAGGATGCCGTTCTCCCAAACAGCGGCGGCTTGAAGAGCCCACTCAAGTGTCTCACGCAGGCTCGCTATGGCATCGCGTGGGGAGGCGTTGGCTCGGCCATGGCGTGCTATGACGAGGCCGTGAAGTATGCGACGAACCGGGTGATGTTTGACCGGGCGATCGGGGGGTTTCAACTGCAGCAGGCGCGGCTGGCGGAGATGCTCACGGAAATCACGAAGGGGCAGCTCCTCTGCCTTCAACTCGGCCGGCTCAAGGACAAGGGCACCATGACTCCACAGCAGGTTTCCCTCGCCAAACGGAACAACGTGAACATGGCGACAGAATGCGCGCGTGAAACCAGGCGGCTCCTGGGCGCAAACGGGATCCTGGCCGAATATCAGGCCATGCGGCACCTAGCCAACCTGGAGAGTGTATACACGTATGAGGGCACCCACGACATCCACACCCTCATCCTCGGGCAGCAAGTCACGGGTCTGAACGCGTTCGGGGAGACGAAATAAGACACGACCGTCACCAACAATTCATGGTAAGGAGACTGCCGATGGCGAAGGCAACTTGGAAAGGCACCGTGCTGGCGGAGAGCGACAGCTACGAAGTAGTCGAGGGCAACGTGTATTTCCCACCCGAGTCGGTGGAGCGGGAATACCTCACCCCGAGCGATCATACGACGACATGTCCCTGGAAAGGGAAGGCCAGGTACGCGACCGTTTCGGTGAACGGCGACGTGAACGAGAACGCCGCGTGGTTTTATCCTGATCCCAAAGAGGCGGCGAGCAACATCAAGGACCACGTCGCGTTTTGGAAGGGCGTATCGGTCGAAAAATAGCCGTGACCGGTCTCGCTCGTGACCGCTGGCTGCCGATCGTGTCGATCGGTGTGCCGGCGGTTTTGTTGGCCTGCGGCAACGGCCTAGCGCCTTTGCCAGATGGGCCCGACGATCCCTTACCGCCGCCACCCTCGGGAGACAGCATTCAGTTGGTCGAGGTGGCGAGCGGTTTCGACCAGCCGGTGTACCTTACGGCACCTCCGAACGACGGCCGGCTCTTCATCGTGGAACAGGCGGGCCGTATTCGCATTGTCGAAAACGGACAGCTCGTCGGGACGCCCTTTCTCGACATCACCGGCATCGTGCGAAGCGGGGGCGAGCGCGGGCTCCTCTCCATGGCGTTTGCCCCGGACTACGCGTCGAGCGGGCACTTCTACGTGAGCTACACCGATAACGCCGGCAACACACGAATCGCGCGTTACGCCGTTTCCGCCGACCCCAACGTCGCGGACGCCGGATCCGCAAAGACCATTCTTTCGGTAGGGCAACCGTTCAGCAACCACAACGGTGGGCTCGTCATGTTCGGGCCGGATGGCATGCTCTACGTCGGCCTCGGCGACGGCGGGAGTGGAGGGGATCCCCAAAACCACGGTCAGAATCGGGGAACGTTGTTGGGCGCGCTCCTTCGTATCGACGTCGAGGCCGGCGACCCGTACGGAATTCCGGCGGACAATCCGTTTGTCAGCGATCCCAACGCGCGAGACGAAATCTGGGCGTTCGGGCTCCGCAACCCGTGGCGGTTTTCGTTCGATTTCACCGACGACGTTCTCTATATAGCGGACGTGGGTCAGAATGCGTTCGAAGAAGTGAGCGCCGTATCGGCGTCGACGCCGGGGCTCAACTACGGCTGGCGGCTGATGGAAGGAAACCACTGCTTCAACCCTTCGAACTGCGACCCGGGCGGCCTCACGTTGCCGGTAGTGGAGTACGGCCACGGCCCAGAGTGTTCCGTGACGGGAGGGTTCGTCTACCGCGGACAGGAGATTCCCGCAATACAGGGACACTATTTCTATTCGGACTTTTGCGCCGGTTGGCTCCGGAGCTTCAAGCTCGTGAACGGCGTCGCGACCGAACAGCAGGAATGGGACGTGGGCAGTGTGGGGAACGTGACGTCGTTTGGGGAAGATGCGGCGGGAGAGCTGTATGTGGTAGTGAGTTCGGGGCGGGTCTTTCGGATCGAGGAGGCGGGAACGTAGGAGTACAGGGTACAGGTACGGAGTACAGAAAAGTCGTGTGAACATGTTCTCGATCACAAATTCCCGATCGCCGATCGCGGGCTTTGGGGCGGCGCTGGGATCGCCGCCCTACAATCTCGGGTTAAATGCTTCCGCTCGGCGCTCACGTGCCGCACGATTGCGACGACGCACACATTGGAATCAGCCGAGTTCCCGTTGAGACCGGGAAGCCGTATGGAGCGAACTCCCACCAGAAACCGAATTCGGACTTCGACGTACCCGCCTGCTGCTGTGCCCATCCCTCGCCGCGCAAAAGGACCTCTTCCGGCAACCCCAAGGCCGCACCCGTCGGATGAAAGTTAAAGTTGTCAAAGTCCCGGTAGTTTTTACCTTGTTGCTTGTCGGCCCATGTTCCCTTGTTCTTCACTTGTCCGTAGAACCAGAAGGGCGGTCATCACGGCGAATCAGTCTCATCGAATTCGAAAGTGTAGCCGCGAAGAAAGAGATGCTCCTGACAGATCTGGTCGACGGTCTCGATGTCTTGTTTGTTCCAAGATATGTCGAAACGGCTCCGGTGGGGTCGAGTGTAGACAATTCTGGCAGAGTCATCCAAATAGTCAGGCGGCGCTTCGACACCGAGAAAGCTCAGCAGTGAGTTCAGCGAGCCGCGCGCATCACGGATCACGTTCTCGTGACGGATCTGAAAGAACTCGTCCTGTCCAAGGTCGGTGCTGAGCGCGGCGGTTAAGCGACACGCCGACGCGTAACCGGGAATAATGTCCGCCATTGGTCGCTTCGCGTCATGGCGACGAAAGAGCGTCGCCAGGTTGTCGTAGGGATTGCGGACGACGTGAATGATACGCAGCGGAAGCTGCACGACTTCACGTAGACGGTCTAGCAACAACCGATTACGTGAGAGCCGCTGCGTGCTTCCACCCCCCTTCTTGTCTCCCAGCACCTTGAGTGTCCGGGCCCGACTGTGCCATTGGTTGCTTACCAGATACTTGTAGCCAAACCAGGACCGCCCATCCTGCGTGAACGCCTCCGATCGCGCGATCAGTGCCCGAAACAACTCGTCTCGCCGAATGCCATTCTCAACTAGGCCAAGAGCGTCCAGCTCATGAGCGATGATGATGTTAGGATGGGCATCGAGGAGCGAGGCCACCAAAGTGTGCCCACTGTATGGCGTTCCCACAAACATGCAGTAGGCTTCCAAGCCTCTGGTCATTTGGTGATCGGCGAGATCATACATGGGAGGATAATACTGCGGCCGGGACGCCAGGAATCTGCCACACATCACTTTTTGCGGCCCGCGCCGGTCTCTCCGTCCTTATCCGTCTTGATGACGCTCCCAGCCTCAGGTTTGTGACCTGGCCCACGCAATCGATTGTTCGCAAAGTCAGAGGGGCCTCTCAACATGTGACTGTGACGACCATCTCAGACTTCCGGAATTCCCGGCTCCACTTTTCGTGTCGATGCCAACACCGAAATGCGTGTCGGGGTTGGCCCGGGATACAAATGGAGGCAGTGCGCTCGCAGGGGCGCAGGGGCGCCAAGCAAGCAGCCAAGCGGACGCCGATTTATCCTCACGCCGATGCTAGATACTCAATAATGCTCAAGCGACTCCTTGGAATGCTGGCGAGTCTGACCGAGTCTGCTCAGCCTTGGCGTAATCCGACGCCTTGGGCGACCACCCCGATCCGTGGTGTGCACGACGACGGCTGGGTCGACATGTACGCTGACTACCGCGTCGCGCCACAGTTGGCCGGCCGGGATCTTCGGGTGGGTTTTTGGTTGCCGTCGGTCCCGCACGCGCCGACGACAAAGCGTGTCCGTGTCCACCTTGGCGAGCATGCGCGGGAGATCGAGGTGGTTCGAGATCACGAGGTCCTCGTCGACCTCCCGGTGCCAGCGAATCCGCTCGATTGCGTCCTTTCGCTCGCGGTTGACTCCCCCGAGCCATCACCCAACGGAGACATACGAAAACTGGGAGTGAAGATTACCACGCTCGAGCCCTTGGGCCGGCACCAGCCGTCCCCGGATCAGTCGGCTGAGCGCGCGTCGCTGAATCAGACAACTGCGGTTCCGACCGTCGAACAGACCATGAGCCGAGCCCTGACGGCCTCGCCGAAATACCGAAGACAGCAGGCGAATGGAGAGGTCCAGATCTCACTCGTGATGCCGACGTTCAACCGTGCACACGTCCTCGCTCGCACCGTTCGTAGCATCTTTGAGAATTTGTCCGGGATCAGTTTCGAACTCATCATCATCGACGACGGTTCGACCGATGATACGCAAACGGTGCTTGCCGATCTTGCGGCTCAGTACCGCGGCATCACGCATCGGCGTGAGGACCATGGGGGTCCCGGTAGGGCACGTAACCTCGGGGCCGAACTGGCAACTGCGGAGTTGCTCGTATTCATCGGGGACGACACCTCCGTAATCGACCGGAGTTTTCTCGCGGCACACTGGTTGGCCCATGACAGGTACCCCGAGAGCAACAAGGCGGTCGTAGGGAAGATTCGTTGGTCCGACCAAGCGTCACATGCCCCCAACTTCGTCATGACGCACATCCAAGGAAATGGACAGCAGCAGTTCGGGTTTGCACACATGGCGGCGTATTCGTGGTATGACTGGCAACTCTTTTACTCTTCGAATGTTTCGCTAAAGAAGAATGTCGTGAGCGACTGGCAAACCGACGGATTTAGTGACCAATTCTATTTCGCAGCGATGGAAGACGCCGAGTTTGCGTACCGTATGCACACGCGTCACGGTTCGTTTGACATCCTGTATGTACCGGCAGCGGTCCTCGTACACGACCATCCCTACTCGCTCGAGAGTTTTATCACGCGCCAGCGGCGTGCCGGCATGATGGCACAGGTCTTTCTCGAGGCGCATCCCGAGGTATCCGAGCGACTTGGCCTGAGCACCCTCCAGAATATTCTCGCCACGAAGAACATCGATGCCCAACAACTTCCGCTCGAGCACTACATGAATGTGGTGGAGGGACTGAAATCATGGAGCGTCATACTCGACCAGCAGACCGTCCTTGGCTCACAGAACTGGCACGCTGATCTTCTCGACGCCATATTCCGCCTCGCGTATCAGGAAGGCTTCCTCTCCGCGTTGTCCGATCCTGAACTCGATTACTGCTCCGCCTACCGGTTCATCCTCGACGAGTTCCGTGAGAGCACCAAGGCGATGCTATTTGCGGAAGCGCTGGACCGGCGATTGAGCCTGCAGTTAGTATGAATCAGAGACCACTGTTCTCTGCCGTAATCCCAAGCTACAACCATGCGGAGTACCTTCGTGATGCCGTCGAGTCCGCGGACCGGTCGCCGCTCGTTGGAGAGGTGGTCATCGTCGACGACGGAAGTGCAGACGGCAGCCGCCGGATCATCGACGAGCTTTCCCGCGCGCCGGGGTCGAAGGTCCGGGTCTTGGCGACACCGCCAGGGGAGCAACTCGGTGCGCACGCACGTCTGAATCAGCTCGTCGAGGCGGCGCATTACGATTGGATCGCGATCCTCAACTCCGACGACAGATTCTCTCCACATCGCTTCACATGTTTGCTCCCGCTCATTGAGAGAGACACCGCCGATGTCTTCTTTGGCGATCTCGTGCTCATCGATGAACATGGGCAGAGACTGGGACTCAGGGATTCGCTCCTTCACAATGAGGTAACTTGGCCGCGCGAGATTGACCC
>JBFIZG010000079.1:0-11012 GCA_041604955.1 Gemmatimonadales bacterium
CCCCACCATGTGCCGATACGCAAACGCCGCAATCGTCGGCGTCTTGGCGATGAGCCGTCGGATCTGATGATTGATGATGTCTGAGTTGTGGATCTTCTTCGCCTCGGCATAGAACGTCGAGAGTGCCGCAACAGTGCTGATGAAGGCACCCATGGGGTGCGCGTCGTATCGCAGCCCGTCCATGAATTTCTTGATGTTCTCGTGAACGAACGTGTGGTGCGTGATGTCGAAGAGCCAATGCGACAACTCGTCTTTTGTGGGTAGCTCACCGTACAGCAACAGATAGGCCGTCTCGAGAAAGGTGCTCTGCTCGGCAAGCTGTTCAATGGGGTAACCGCGGTACCGGAGAATGCCCTTGTCCCCGTCGATGAAGGTGATGGCGCTGCGACACGATGCTGTATTGGTGAATCCCGGGTCGTAGGTCATCAGCCCGAAGTCGTCGTCGTTCACCTTGATGTCTCGCAGGTCGAGGGCGCGGATCGTTCCATCTGTGATGGCGATCTCGTAGGTCTTCCCAGTGCGGTTGTCAGTAACGGAGAGGTTATTCTTGGCCACCGGCTCCTCGGAGGGGTCTCGGGTCAGATCGGTTGATGCTTGCGGGGGATAAAGATACGCGGACGGTCGCATTGGCGGGATAGGCGGGATGGACGGGATTGGCCATCCAGTCAGCCCCATCCCTCGTTCCTCCCGAACGCTCTATCCCGGTCATCCCCATACCGCACCCCTATCCCCTCTGCCTGTTCGATCCGCTTATGCACCCGATGGCACTTGGTGCTCTGTCGTATACCGCGTACGCAGCTCCACGGGCGGGGCCTCCCGGCGTTTCGCCCTCACCCTGATGTTCAGGAACTCCACAAACACCGAGAACCCCATGGCAAAGTAGATGTATCCCTTCGGAATGTGGGCGTGGAGCCCTTCGACAACGAGCGTAAAGCCAACGAGCAGCAGGAAACTCAGCGCGAGCATCTTGACCGTCGGATGCCGTTGCACGAACGCGCTCAGCGGTTCTACCGAAACCATCATGATCCCGACCGCAATCAGTACCGCGGCTACCATCACCCAGATCTCGTCGACCATCCCGACGGCCGTGATCACCGAATCCAGCGAGAAAACCATGTCCAGCAGCATGATCTGGAAGATGACGGATGCGAACGACGCCTTGACCTTCGCGCTCGCGTGACCCTCCTCTCCTTCGAGTTTGTCGTGGATCTCGTGTGTCCCCTTGGCGATGAGGAAAAGCCCACCGATGATGAGGATCAGGTCACGGCCGGAAACTTCGTAGCTAAACACGGCGAACAAGGGGCTGGTTAGTCGCACCAACCACGCGAGCGACATCAGTAGGAGAACTCGCATCCCCATGGCCGCGATCAGCCCCGCCTGGCGCGCGCGTCGCTGTTGATGCTCCGGCAGTTTGCCGGCCAGGATCGAGATGAACACCAGGTTATCGATCCCCAACACGACTTCGAGAGCCGTGAGGGTCACGAGCGCGATCCAGATCTCAGGATTGGTCAGCCATTCCATGGGGGGCCTCTGGTTGGGGACTTCAACGAAAAGAAAAATAGGGAGAAGCAGGAGAGGCAGAAGAGGTAGCAGACGGCGAGGGAGAGAAGGGATCCTCTTTTGCCTCTTCTGCTTCACGGAAAGTGCCCTACCTTAGATCCCACCAGTCAAAGATCGAGATCCCATGCTCGACGTCGAACGTATCTCTGCCAAGCTCGCGAAGTTTCGTCCCTCCCTCACGCTGGAGCTGAAGCGGTTGTCCGGTGAGCGATCCGCTCAGGGCCTCCCCGTTTATGACTTCGGCTTAGGCGAAACTAAGGGGGACCTCGCTGCGCACATACGGGAAGCCGGGGAGCGTGCGTATCGGGAGGGGCACACGATGTACGCTGATCCCGCTGGGGTTCCAGCAGTTCGAGAAGCTGTACTCGAATGGCTGGGCGTAGGGCACCACTACGGGATTGAAAACGTGGTCATCACCAGTGGGGCGAAGCAAAGCCTGTTCAACATCTTTTTGGCCATCTGCAATCCGGCGGACACGGTCCTGTTCGACGCGGCACCCTGGGTGAGCTACCAGCCGCTCGCCGTCGCGGCGTACGCAAGCCCGATCATGGTCCTCCCCGCCGCCGGAGAGGCCAACTACCTGAAAGTGACTCCCGACGACCTGCGCCGGAATTTGGCGGCCCGACCGCACGCGAAGCTCTTTCTCCTCAACAGCCCGGTCAATCCCACCGCACAACTCTACTCGGCCGAGGAGTTGGACGGCCTTCTGCAGGTGTGTGTCGAGCACCGGACCTACTTCGTGCTCGATCGCCTGTATTGGCGTCTCACCTTTGACGGTGAGAGCTACCCAGAGCCACGCATTGATGCCGAGACCAAGCCGTGGCTCATCCAGGTGGACGGACTCTCGAAGAACTTTCGGCGCACCGGGGGAATCCGGATCGGATGGTCGGTCGGGCCCACCGACCTGACCCGTGCCATGATCAATCTGCAGAGTCACTACACATCTGGTCCAGCGGTGCCAACACAGTACTCGGCGATGGCCGCGATCGCCGCATCCTATGATCCGGAACTGAAGCAGGATCTCCAGGCGAAACGCGATCTCTTGCTCCGCGAGGCGAAAGACATGCCCCACGTGCGAATATGGCCGAGTCCTGCGGCGTTCTACTCGTTCTGGGATATACGGGGCACTTTTGGTAAGAAGACGCCAGACGGGATGGTGCTGCGCACATCGGACGATGTGGCCGAGTATCTGATTCGGCAAGCTGGGGTGGTCACGGCCTCCGGGACGGGATTCATGCAGGACGGCTACCTGCGACTCTCGTTCGCGACACCGGATGAGCAGATCATCGAGGGTATGTGTGGAGCGAAGGAGGCGTTGGGCGTCTTGAAGACATGAGCTGCCGTGCGTTGGGATGGGGAGTGTTCCAATCCCGCCAATGACGTCTCTCCCGCCGTTCGCGCCTATCCCGCATTTCGAATCGCGTCGATCGCCTCGGGGTTCTGGACCGAGGAGAGATCGCCCAGATCCGTTTCGCCGAGGCACACCGCGCGGACGAGTCGTCTCACGATCTTTGCACTTCGCGTCTTGGGGAGATCCGTGACGAAGCGTATGCCCTCCGGGCGGTCGATCTTTCCCAGCTGATCGACGACGGCCCCGGACAGCTCTTCACGTAGAGCTTCGCTCGCTTTGACGCCGGGGCGAAGCACCACGAAGCAGACGATTCCCTCTCCTTTGATGTCATGTGGCAAGCCGATCGCTGCAGCCTCGCTCACCTTCCCGGTCTTGATCAATGCGCCCTCCACTTCGGAGGGGCCGATCCGTCTCCCTGCCACCTTGAGCGTATCGTCAGCGCGGCCGTGGAGAAACCATTGGCCGTCGGCATCGACATACGCCCAGTCACCGTGGTTCCAGACGTTCTCCCACTTCGACCAGTAGGACTCAATGTATCGCTGCGGATCGTTCCACAGGCCACGCGTCATTGAGGGTGCCGGTTTGGTCGCCACCAGATAGCCAACCTCCTCGCGTACCGGCTCGCCGCGTTCGTTCCATACGTCCACCGCCATGCCCAGCCCAGGGCGGACGAGACTACAGGGCTTGAGGCGGTCGATGGGTAGCGGTGAGAGAAAGCAGCCGATGATATCGGTGCCACCCGAGATGTTGATGATCGGACATCGCTTCCCACCCACATGCTCGAAGAACCACCACCAGGACTTTTCGTCCCACGGCTCTCCGGTCGATCCCAGAACTCGCAGGCTCGAGAGATCGTGCTTCGCGACGTGTCGATGCCCTGCGCGCATCGCGAGCCGGATGGCGGTTGGGGAGATTCCAAAGACCGTCACATCATGCCGCGCAATCATTTCCCACAGTCGGCCCGGTGTGGGGTAGTCGAAGGCACCGTCGTAGAGCACGATAGTGGCGCCGTGGAACAGCCCGCCAATGATCATCCAGGGGCCCATCATCCATCCGATGTCCGTGAGCCACCAGAACCGGTCCGCTGGCTTCATGTCGAAGGCGTAGCCCACCTCCTTCGCGATCTGCACTAGCGCACCGGCATGGCTGTGCACGGTTCCTTTGGGGCGGCCCGTTGTCCCGGACGTGAACAGAATGAGAGCGGGGTGCATCGACGGCACCATCTCGCTCGCCGTCGATTTGCCGGAGCGAAGGAAGTCCTCCCACCACACGTCGCGCCCGGGATCCCATGGAACGTCGTCCTGGTATCCTTTGACGACCACGACGCGGCTGACGGACGGCGCGTCCGCAAGGGCGGCATCTGCGTTTTCTTTGATGGAGATGCTCTTGTCGCGGCGGACTGAGCGATCGGCCGTGAAAACGAGACGAACCTCTGCGCCGCGCAGCCGCTCGGACACCGCGGCCGGTGCGTAGCCGCTGAAGATGGGAATGAAGATCGCACCGACGTGGAACGTGGCGAGCATTTGCACTACCACCTCAGCGACCATTGGCATGTACGCGGCCACGCGATCGCCCGGGCGAACTCCGGCGGCGCGCAAGCCCGCAGCGCACCGGTTCACTTGCTCCGCCAGCTCGCGGAACGTGTAGCGCATCACCGCTCCATCTTCCCGCTCCGCGATCAGACACTCCTCGTCACCACGGTCGGCGAGGTGACGATGCAGACAGTTGACCGTGACGTTCAGCCGTCCGCCGAGAAACCACTCAGTCCACGGGATGCCCTTGCTCGTGTCCCGCACGGTGTGATAGGGCTCGGCGAACTCGATGCCGAGATCACGCACCACCGCATCCCAAAACCACTCAGGTTCTTCCACGGATCTCCGATATAACGTTGAGAGATCCGTGATGCCGTGAGCGCGCATGAAGCGGGTCACATTGGCGTGTGCAATCCGCTGCTCGGAGGGTTGCCACGCAAAGGTGGACATGAGACGGAGATACGACGGGGGACGGAAAGACGGAAGGAGGAACACGTCTGCCACTGCCGTCGCTACTCTTGTTGCCATCGCACCGATTCCGACTCAGCCGGCCGATCCCGCCGATATTTCCAAGGAACGGGCGTCCCCGTAGAGGGGTAGCTCAAGACCCACTGGGTCGTGAGCGTGTCGCGGTTAACTTTCTGTGGGACAAAATCTTAGAATTGTGACCCATTTGGCTTGACAGTGCGACACGCAAACAGCGATGTTCGCCAGGCTAACCTCGTGTTGTGAGGTGAGTTTGCAGCTTTTCGGCCACAAATTGTCGTATCGCGCGCCCGTGCTGTGGGTGGTGGTGGGGCTCCAGGCATGTCTCGTCCCGACCGACCGATCCGGCCAACTCCAGGTCGAGATGGAGCTTCCGGCGAATCTGTTCATCAAGGACAGCCTGCAACTCAGAGCCCGGCTGGAAGATGCCGGTGGCAAACCTATCTCGAACGCGGTGATCCGATACACGTCTGACGACGTCGGCGTCGTGAGCGTCACAGAGGGGGGCAAGCTGCTGGCAGTGGGTGTTGGGACCGCCACCGTCACGGCGGTGGCGCTGGGCTATGAGGGAGCAGGCCGTGCGCAGCGATCGGTACGGGTCCGTGGGTTGCTCGAGGTTGACAGCATTCGGAACGAGAATGCTGCTCGACAGCCGGGCAACGCTTGGTTTGGCGATGTCATCGAGATCTTTGGCGTCGGTCTCGCGCCCGAATCGCTCTTCGCCGTGACCGTTGGCGGTATCCAGGCGGAAATTCGCGAGTACGTCCCGGACGATCCCACCGAGCGCAATCGGCTGGGGCGGCTCTTCGTGTGGGTGCCACCACCGGCGCAACTGTCTTCGCAGCTGTTCATCATCGGCTTCAACGGCGGCATCCTTGCCCCGGATACGCTGAGGATAATTCAACGCGATCTCTACGAGTTCAACGACACGTTGCCGGCAGCGCTCGGTCCGATCCCCATCGGGTTTCGGAACCCGGCGCTCGCATTTGAACCTCGATTCCGCCAGGAGACAGAAGAAGCTGTCGACTGGTACACGTTTGAGAACACGGGCGAACGCGATCGCACGATCGTCGTTGCCTCCCAGATGGTCGGCGCCGAGACCTTCATTCCACTGGTGACCGACTCGATCTTCTGGGACATCGACGCCCGGACGTTCGATCTCGGTAGCTCGGCGTGGGCGATCGGGCGCAGTTCGTACTACTGCGATCGACTCCTGCCCACGCGGTTTGGTGAGCCGGAGCCATTCGCGGAGGTACCGTTTCCGTTTTCGGTTGTGGCGCTCGCCGACCTTCCCGCGGGGACCTACCACGTTTTCGTCCCGTTCGTGGCCCAGGGTGAGCCGGCCTCTTACGAAGTTTTGATCTTTCCCGCTTATTTTTCTTTGACGGGACTCCCGCGTGACAGCGAGGAGGAGAATGACTACTGCGATGTCGCGGGGCCGCTTCCACAGGGTGGTCTGACCCTCACCATCGACAATCCCCACGACATCGACTGGTTCCGATTCACAGTCCCGGCAGGCGGCCAGGCGCTGAGTGTTACGGCCGTCACGGATGGCACGGCGAACGCGGATGTGGACTTGTATCTGCTCGGCGATTTCCGTCCCGATTCGCTCGTGCTCTTGCGAGCGGCGACGAACGCGGGAGATGCCGAGGCCCTCACGCAGTTCGTGCAGGCTGGCAACTACTTCCTCGTCGTCTTCGATTTCGCCGGCGTGCCGGCCGCGTATCAGCTCACGTCGTCGTTGACGACGTCCAGTGGGGTCACCTCCGCACCGACGGCCGACGTCCTTGCTCGCGAGCTCGAACTCCTACGCAGCAAGCGTGAGTTGGGACGCCAGACGCCGCCGCCAGCGGCCAACGGGGTACTGGAGACGATTCGAACGTGGCGTCCGTGACCTGCATTCACTGCTCGGCCGCGATGCCGGATGGAAGCCGGTTTTGTCCTGCGTGCGGTGCGGATACCCACGATCCCGAATCGAGCCCGCGGATCAGCTTAGGGACGACGCAGGATCTGCAGGGTCGCTTGCAGGAGGCCGTCCGCGGGCGGTACGAAATCGAGAAGCTGCTGGGCCGGGGCGGCATGGGAGCCGTCTTCCTCGCCACGGATCTCTCGCTCGATCGGCCCGTCGCGATCAAAGTGCTGCCACCCGACCTGTCCGGTGACAAGAAGTTCTACCAACGGTTCGAGCACGAAGCGCGCACCGCCGCCAAGCTGGACCATCCACACATCATCCCGATCTACGCGGTCGAAACGAGCGAAAGCCTGAACTACTTCGCTATGAAGTACGTGACGGGCCGTACACTCGACCAACTGCTCCAGAGCGGTCCGCTCCCGGTCGATGTTGCGCAGCGGATTCTGTGGGAGGCCTCGTGTGCGCTCGGCCACGCCCACTCTCGCGGCGTCGTTCATCGCGACGTCAAGCCCGCAAACATCATGATCGACGACCAGGGCCGCGCCATGGTGACGGACTTCGGGATCTCCAAGGCCCTCGAGTCGGCGCACCAGTTCACGACCACGGGACAGGTGATCGGTACGCCGCACTACATGAGTCCTGAGCAGGCGAAGGGGATGCCGGTCGATGGACGGTGCGACCAGTACTCTTTGGGCATCGTGGGGTACCGCATGCTGGCCGGCCGATTGCCCTTCATGGATGATTCGGTCCACACCGTTATTTACAAGCACATCTTCGAGATGCCGCCACCGCTCAACTTGTTCCGACCGGATGCGTCGGAGTTTCTGCGTGCGGCGATCCATCGGTCGATCGAGAAAGATGCGGACGATCGGTTCCCCACAATGGAGGAGTTCGCTACGGCAGTGTGGCCCGAGCATCCGGTACGCAGCTATTCAGTTTCAGGCGGTGCGTTATCGCGAACGTCGCTCGACGCCGCGACCGAGATCACCTCTCCGCAAGAACGAAAGCAGCGTCAGCGCGGTGGCAAACGCGCGGTTGTCGTCATGGCGGGGGTGCTGGTGGTGGCCGCGGGTGGTGTCGCGGGTGGCACCTGGCTTTTGGGTCGGGATGGTTTCTCCCTTCCGCTGCGCGAGGCACTGGATGACGGAACGACACAGACGGCGCTGTTGGCCACTCCTGATACGCAGTCTTCGGTGAGTGACGGCGCTGTGGATTCGACTATCGTCGCGAACGTTGATAGCCAGCCCCAAGCAAATCCGCCGGTGGATACAACGCCCGCGCCAACGCAGGAGCTAGTCGCCACACCGACTCGCCGGGATCCGCCGCGGCGCGAACCGGTGCAGCAGCCTCCCCCACTACCGCGGGTGGGCTATTTGAACATCGGGGTCACCGATGGCGGTGTGGTCAGCTACGCGACCGTATTCATCAATGGCCGCGACCACGGAGAAGCCCCCTTGGTTGGCGTTGAACTTCCGGTGGGCCGGCATGTCATCGAGATTCGGCGGGAAGGATTTGTCACGATTACCGATACGATCACCGTTGAAGCCGGTGATCCCTCACGACCTGTCAGGATCCTCAAGCCGTTGATGAAAGAACAGCCGTGACACGAAGGCACGGTGTCTTTCTTCTCACGGCGCTCTTTCTAGCACCGGCGCCGATTGCTGCGCAACAACACCCCGCCGTCGTTCGCGCCAAGGCGGCGTACGACGCTCTCGACTTTAGCCGTGCCATCACCGCTGCGCGAAACGCGCTTCAGCAGGAGCGGCTCAACGCAGCCGACCAGATTCTCGCCTACGAGGTGCTCGCCTACTCCTACGGTGTGCTTGATTCGGCGCGTCAAGCCGTCGATGCGTTCAAGGAGTTGATCTTTCTCGACCCGGATCGCGAGCCCGACGTCGAGCGTGTGTCGCCCAGGATCACATCGCTGTACGCGTCTGCACTTGGTCAAGTGCTGGTGGTGCGACGCCTCGTGGTGGATAGCGCGTCGTTTGTCGCTGGAGAGGGAAGCGTTCCGATTCACTTTGAGCTGTCACGCGCCGGCCGCGCGGTTACCCGTGTGGTGGGACAAGGCGTCGAGCTCGTCGTAGATTCGCTGCTCGCGAGTGGCTCGACCACCGCCCGGTGGGATGGGCTTCTGCCCACGGGAAGCCCCGTGCCGCCCGGCGAGTATCAGGTGATTGCGACCGCGAACGAGGGACGTAACGAGTTCTCCGCGACTACTCGTCTTCGCGTCACCCACTCAGCCGTCGATACGATGCCACATCTCACCAGCCTGCCCGGCTACACCGTACTTCCCGAGATGGAAACACCACCACGGGACTGGCGCCCCCTCGGGATTGCCGTCCTGTATGCAGGCTTGTCGAGTGCAGCGACCCTGGCTCTGGAGGACACCGACCTCGGTGGGGGCGTGCGACCAGCCATCTTGGGCGTTGGCGTGGGTTCTCTGCTCACAGGTTTCGTCATGAGTCTCAAAAAACCGGATCCTCGTCCGAACCAGGGCAACATTCTCTACAACCAGTTGCTCCGGGAGCAGATTGCGCAACGCAACGCGCAGATTGCTGTCGAGAATGACCAACGACGGCGTCAGGTGACGCTGGCCATCCTCCCAATCTCCGCCAATTGATCGTGCGCCCCGTCGTTGGTTTCGTCTGGTTGCTGCTCATCTCGAGCCCGTCCCAGATGATGGGGCAGGCAATTCGCGTCGGCGTTCACGGTGTAGCCGTCACCCATAGCGAGGTCACGTCAGCACTCAAAGCCAACGGCCTGGGTGTCGGAGGCTTGCTTGGGCTCCGGGTGGGCCGGTTTGGCTTTGAAGCGCGAGGATATTGGGCCGATCTCGATTCCGATCGTAGCGATGGGACGGGTTTCGCGATTCTGCAGGTGGATGGTCGCGCGCACTTTGTAGTTGCGCGTTCCGTTGCTGTCGAGGTCGGTGCCGGTCGGCGGTTCATCGATCCGGAGTTCGCCACGCAGGAGATCGGGATCTTCCGCGTCGGCATTTTGTCGGAATACCCACTGTCCAGCATCGCGACTGTTTGGGGACGCGGCGCGTATCTGATCGCCTCGCAATTCAGCGGCGGCGGGACTGCCGGCCTCGCCGTGGAGTTGGGTCTCGGCACCTCAGTTGGTACGCCGGACGGCCGAGTGAAAGCGCTGGGGGAGTTCGAGTTTCAACGGTTCGACCGTGAGGTACGCCGCCAGGACGTCCCGCTCCAAGCAATGGTGGTCAGGTTTGGCGTAGAGTTCGGGTTTCGCTGAGAAGAAAGGAAAATGGGAACGGGCTCCGATGCCGAGTTGTCTCCGTTCCCTTTTTCCCTTTCCCTTCTCAGTTCCGTAGGTACTTGGCTGGGATTTGGAACGTCGGTTCGACTCCGCGCCACAGGATGTTCGCGATCCACCACCGCTCGCCATCCCACATCAACTGGATGCTGTTGATTCCACGCTGGAATGGTTCCGTGTCGTCCGGGTTCCAGCGTGACTCGTAGGTCGAGAACACGTGCGCGATGTTCTCGAATCGCTCGGTGACCCGACCCACCTCGATCTCGAAGAACCCTCGCTCCTCCAGAAATGGCCCGCTGTTGTTGACGTAGTCCTCCACCGTCATGATGCGCGCGCGGGCCCGCGTGCTCCCCTGGGGAAACCCGGTGGGTATGAGCCTGGCTTCGGGCAGGTGAAGCGAGCGAAAGCGGTTCCAGTCACGTTTCTGACCCGCCGGTCCGGAAATCACGTCATACAGGGCAGCGATGATACCGTCGACGGAAGCGACGTCGCTCGACGCGGCGGTGGGTACCTCGCCGCCAGTAGGGCTACCTGTCTGCGCGAAGCCAATCGACGCCACGCTCCCGCCGAGCGTGAGCAAAACTACGAACAAGACCGTACGAGCCATGATGCCTCCTCGTCTGCATGCCTGATGGAAACTCACAAGGTACACCGGTGGCGCATACCCGTCTTCCCCTATCCCCTCTATTTTTTCTATCCCCTTATCTCATCTGTGTCTTGCGCCCAATTTGTGGGATCGCTATCCCTTCAACGATTGCTACGCGAGCACGCATGATGCCCAGCCATTTTTTTGTTTCTGTCTTCAGTCTCATGTTATTAGCCTGTTCAGCTCCGCGGGTGACCACCGAATTCACCGGGCCACCTGGGAGCGGCGAACCCAATCTCTTCGCCA
>JBFIZG010000080.1:0-10911 GCA_041604955.1 Gemmatimonadales bacterium
CCGTATGTCGATAGAAGCTCCGCGGCCTGTTGTACCCGTGCCGCTCCGACGTCATACTTCGCCGCTAGGTCGGGCGTGATCGGTCCCTCTGCATCCAGCACCGAAGAACCATCCCGTGCTTTGAGAATCACCTGAGCGACCACCTGCTTGGTCATTTGCGTCTCGCTCTGTGGCGGTGTTGATCCACGTGTGAGTTCAACCATCGGTACCTCCTCACTGCCGGAACCAACACACCCGAGCGAGCTGGCTGACATCAAGGCCGCCAGGAAGAGGGGTGTGGCCGGTCCCTCGAATCGGGACCGGCCACCAGTCTGATGCCCGCCGGAATTCAACGTGTACGCAATGTGTCCACGAAGTCCGAGATGAAGTCTTGGGCGGCCGACGGCATCTGTCCCGTCTCCAACATTTCCCGCTGTCTGTCCGAAGACGCCGCAATGAACTCCGCAGCCACGTCGCCGAACGTCGTGATGTACGACCACTTGGCATCGACCAAACCGGCACCGGTCGCATCGTCGGTCCCCGGGCCGGCGCTCTCACCGGTCCCACTCGTGCCGACCTTCACGTCACGCGCCGTGGCGATGAGCTTCTGCCTCACTTCCGCTGGCGTGAGGCCGGGTTTCTTTTGGACCAACAACGCCGCGACCCCGGCAACCTGCGGGCAAGCGGCCGACGTGCCGCTGAAGAGGCCCCATCCATCGTCGTCGGCCCCGGTCGTGGGCGTAACGCCGTCGAGATTCGCGCCCGGTTGCACCGGGAGCATGATGCTCGGCGCGCGGCTGTTTCCGCCAATCGTCACGGCCTTCCCAGTGAGTCCGCATACATCCGGGCAGTGGCGTCCGGGATAGAGGCTGCTCGGGAAGCTGCTCGCGTAGCTCGATGCCTCGAAGGAAAGATCCGGGTAGTTCACGTGCACACCACCTACCGAGATCACTTGCGGATGCGAGCTGGGGAACCCTCGTTTGATCCCGTTCCCGCATGAGAAACACACGACGATGCCGCTCGCGATGGTACTCGAGACCGTGGCTTCCAGAAGCTTCAGATAGTTGTAGAGCGACAGGTTGTTTTGTTTGAGCTGGGGCCACGTCTGATTGTCGATGTTGTAGCCCCAACTGTTCGTGATGATTTGCGGCGTAGGCGTCGACGCCACGGCGACATTGAACGCGCCAACCGTGTCCATCAGCCCCTTGACCGGACGGAGCCGGATATCCGGAGCCGCCGCGAAGATGTTCGCGGACTCGCCGGTGCCGTGTCCCACCAGGTCGTCACCGGGATTGGTGGCGCCAGGACTCAACAACGTCGGCAGGACGCGATAGCCGTGCCAGTTGAAGAATGGGTGCGCGTAGTGACCGCTATCGATCATCGCGACCACCACGTCTTGGCCTGTTCCGTTCAATCGGTGCACGCGCTCCGCCCGGAGCAACACGGCAATGTCATCGGGCACCGTGAAGTAGTGGTACGCCGGCGGGTCGGTGGGAGCAAGCGGCGGGAGCGGCGACTCGAACAACTCGGCGGGGTGCGCGAGCGCCAGGCCCTCGACCATCGGTTTCAACGCCTGTGGCGGTTCGAGCATCCGCGCTGCATCGTCCGCCGTCGCGGCGAAGTACTCGATCTTGGGCATCCCCTCGGCGAACTCCGCCTCCTCCTTTCGTACTTTCACCCCAAAGACGTCATCAAACAGCTTGGGCGGACCGCTAAAGGAGATCGTCATGGGGCTCACGTTGAGCACCTGAAAGCCCTGGCGCTGTAGCTCGGTCACCGTGCTCCGAATATCTGCGTCTTCCGACTGAAACTCCTGCGCGGTGTCTGGGGTGATCGGCTCTTCTTCATCGAAGATGGAGAGACCTCCTCGTGAACGGGGGGAGATCACGGCGATGACCTGATCAGTCGTAGCCATTGTGCTACCTCCTCGTACGGGGTGTCGATTGGTGTCTTCGAATGATCCGACTCATGAGCGCGGGCATGGGCATCTTCCTCGCCCGGGGCGGTCAATAGCGAAGCAAGCGGGGGTTTCGCCTGACGCCGCCTAAGATAGCAAATCCCGTCTCAACAAACCATCGGCAAACTGCTGATTTCGAGATGGCACGATTGTTGGGCAGCGCCGGAAAAGGCGGCGACGACTCGGGCGCGCCCTCGCGGACGCTGGTCGGCAAAAACAGCTTCAGGTTGGGGGATCAAATTGCGCAGCCGGGATTACCCGGCCATACCGAGGCGCTTCAGGTGGTCGTTGGCAAACATTTTGCGCAGTTCCGGGGTCGGTAGAAGCTGGTGCCGTGCATGGATCCACGCATCGATTTTTTTCTCGCCGTACATCTCGCGAACTCGCTCCTCGTTCAGGTCGTGTTGCTTTCCCCAGTGACACGTGAAAGGTATGCCGGCATCATGCAGCGCCTTCCACGCGCGTTTGAACAGGGTTGTCACCTTGGAGCTTTGCGGTCCGTCGATCTCGAGCACACAGGTCCGCTCGCCATGATTGGTGAATCCCAATGTTGCCGTGGTTGACTTCACGTAACGACACCCAAACAGCACGGGTGCCCCCACCTTCTCATGTAGTTGAAACAGCACGTCGAGGGCATCGTTTACATGCTGGAGCGGAATCCCCAGGGCCGTACTCGCGGTCTTGCCCCTCGTCGTCGTGTCGCGAAAGATCTGTCCGGGGGTACCACCGTAGTTCTCGTACTCACCGTACCCGATGGCGGTGAGCCCCTGTACGAGGGCCCGCGACAGACCGCGAGATAAATCCGTCAGTACCCCAATCACACCCAACCCATCATCTCCCAACCCGATCTTGGACGGCGGAGGTGGCAAGTCGCCCACTCGTTCGCTGTCGCGATACATCGTGGTGACGTAGGCCTCGCCGGTGAGCTCGGACGGATTCATGAGGACGTGATAATAGAACGGCCGATCGTGTGGCCGTGGGAGATTGAGACGACTGAAGTCCAGATCCTCCATCGTATCCCGAAGCTGCTTGTCGAGGGGCATTTTCCGCCGGAACGCGTTCAGGAAGTACCCGTTCTCCACCTCGAGCACCACCCCGTGAATGATCCCAAAGCTCCCGAGGCTCACGAGCGCGGCATTGAAGATGGCGTCGTCTCGGATCGCGTCTGCGCCCAATGGCTCTGGGAGCTTGCCATCCACGATGACCGGATTCGATGCACGCTCCAGCCAGACATGACGCGTGGGGCTCACGATGAGGTGCATGGCAACCACATAGTCGCTCACGGCGCCCATGTCGATCGCCCCACCATGCGTGCCAGTGGACATCGCTCCCGCGATGGTTTGGCCGGAACCAGTGCCCGCTGGTTTCATGACCTTGCCGTCACTCGCAAGATATCGATTGAGCTCTGCAATGGAGTTACCGCACTGCAGGAATACCAGGTTCTCTGAATCACCTGCATACTCCGCCGATACCGCAGACGGACCAAGACTGAAGCGATAGTTGAGCGGCTTTGTATTCAGCATTGTGCCGTGGGTCGCAGCGACCGGTGGGTAAGACCAGCCTCCTCCGAATGCCCGGACTTCGTCCTTGGCTTTGAGCGCTCGCCCGAGAAGCTCCTGCAAGCCCTTCGTCGTCGTTACATACCCGGAAAGTGTAGAGCGTTCCGGCTCGGAATTCCAAACATCGATGAGCTGCTTTACACGTATCTCGAAGCTTCGCGGCCAGTTCTCCCACGTTCGCTTTCGAGTGACGTGTGTGATCGGTTGCGACATGATTGAGCTCATCCGTGATCTCCCGGAACACCGGAATTGTTAGGCGTTCAGGAGTTTTTCTGCGGCCGGCTCCGGTATGGCCGCAAGTCCTGCGATCATGACGAAGTGCATGTTGGCCGAATCCGTCTGTCACGGCCAGCGAGCAACACCGCACCGTGCCACTGAGTCGGCCTTAGAAACCGATGCCCCTAGCGTCCGCTCCGGTACCGCTCTACGCCATGTCGGCCCTGGCCGGAAACGCCAGTTCGTGGACGCCTCGCTCGCTCCGCCGAACACGCGAGAACAGCGTCAGATTGCGGTCTGTGAGGAACTTGAAGAGTAGTTTGGTCAGCGACCGGTGAGAGACCAGCGAATCGTACCAGCTCGAGGCCAGCCGGCGTACCCGGGGAACCCGGTTCCACGGAATGGCCGGGAAGTCGTGATGTTCGTTGTGATAGCCGATGTTGAACGCCACGTAATTGAGCCAGCCGTAGTAGCTGTAGGTCTCCTGCGGCGGGCTCATGACGTAATGCTCTTGAATCCAGCGCGCCCCCAACGGATGCAACCCGATGGCGAAGAACATGCAGAGCACCAAGTAGACTAGGCTCTTCGGACCCAACACCACGAACACGGCCACGTTGAAGCCCAGCACGACCAGAATGTTGAACACCGTCCAGGGACTGAAGAGATATACCTCACGAACGTGCGCGGGCCTGAACGCGAGAATGACCGGATAGAACAGCAGCCACAGCACCTTCCGGATGGCCGACCGCCCCACCAGGTTGGCTTCCCACACGCTCGGCATATCCCCGTCGAGTTCGTGCACGCCTTGAAACGCATGATGCGTCAGATGATAGCGTTGAAACGATACGCAACTGGGCAACACGTGGCACAGGTTCGCAAAGATCCCCGCCAGCATGTTAGACCTTCTTTTTTTGAAGACGAGGTTGTGGTTGCACTCGTGCATGAGGACGAACAGACCGTTGGTGAGAAACGCGCCAGCGACATAGGCGCCCAAGACGATCAACCACCACGGTCGATCCCGAACCCAGTACGCGAGCCCGACTTGCATCACGGTGAGGCCGACGATAAAAGCAAACGTTGCTGGATTATGGCCGGTGAGTTTGACGATTTCGGGATGCTCTTTCAGAATGGCTCTGGTGCGGTCCTGATGTGGCTCGTTCTTCGCCGCCTGGACAAAGGCGTCTGACTTGGTAGACATGTCACCGCGCTCAGGAGAGAGTTTCAAACCATTCGCGGGATTCATCGAATAGTATGCAGATACGTGTCTGCACAGGGACTGTCAAGAGAACGTTTTGAGGTCGGATGCTCGTGACTTCATGCGACGGTTGGCGTGTGCAGACCGGCTTCCTGGGCGACGCCCAACGTATGTCGTACTATGATGATCGGTGTCGCGCTTCGATGATTCCCGAGGAGGTAACAGAGACGCCTCGGAGATTCTTCGCCCGAGATTCAGCATCGGCCCGATTGTGGAGCGGGCGCGCTGGACAGAGCTTGTTGAAACCGTATTGTTTGCTATCCCAGTCATTCCCCCACCCTCGCCGAGGAGGGCATGATGTCGCACGCACGCCGTTCCGATCCGTCGCACATCCCGAAGTGGGGCCTCGTGGTGTCCACTGCCCTACTCATGCTGCACGCTTCCGCCTGTTACCACTATCGAGCGATCCCCCAACAGCCGGCGACCGATGATGCCGTCGGGGGCGTGCAGGGATTGGCGACCGAGTATGAAGGTGAAGCCGTGTGGGCGATCGCGTGGGGACTCGTGCAGGAGACCCCGCGGATCGACAACTGTCAGGGACAGGATCTCGCGGAAGTACGGGTCACGTCCAATCTCGCGTTCGCTCTTCTCACCGTGGTGACGATCGGATTCGTTGCGCCGGTCAAGGTGGAGTGGCGATGCGGCAAGGCGACACCCACCCCGGGTGTGATCGGTTGGGACGACGGGAAAGACGCATCCACACCGAGCGTGCCGCCGGCAGGAACCGACCGCACGGGAGGACTGCCATGAGCGGTGTCATGATCCAGGATACCGACCGCACGACGTGGAAGAATTGGCACGAGAATTACGCCGCACAAATCAGCCGGCTCCTCGACGTTTGGAACAACGATCCGGAGCGATCGACCCTCCCCAACTACAAGGCAACGACTTCGGCGCTCCAAAAACTCATCGGCGAGTCGCGCGCGATCGACGAACGCATCCGCGCGTTCGGCGGCGGTTGGTCGTTCTCGAAGGCGCCAGCTACTGACGGGACACTGATCAACACGAAACCACTCAACTACAAGTTCCAAATCGGCCCGAGTGCGGTGAGCGCCCGATTCAAGGGCAAACGGAAAAACTTGTACTTCGTACAGTGTGGCAATTCGGTGGCCGAACTGAACAAGTATCTCTTCAGTGAAAAGAAGTCGCTCCCGACGACCGGCGCGAGCAACGGGCAGACCATTGCGGGGGCGTTTTCCACGGGCACACACGGCGACGGGCTCGACGTGGGCGCCGTGTGCGACTACGTCGTCGCCATTCACCTGATCGTGAGTACGACCCGTCACGTGTGGCTCGAGCGAGCCTCCAATCCCGTGATCATGGACAGCAAGCTCCCCGGGCCGTTGGGCGCGGACGTGATCCGGGACGACGCGATCTTCAACGCCGCGCTCGTGAGCTTTGGAAGCTTCGGCATCGTACACGGGGTGGTGCTCGAAGTTGAAAACCAGTACTTCCTGAATGCGTTCCGAAAGAAGATGCGGTTCAACAAGAAGCTGCGGGACACCATGGAGGACCTGGACTTCAGTCGACTCGACCTGCCTCGGCCGAAGGACCGCCCGTTTCACTTTCAGGTGGTCATGAACCCCTTCGAACCCGATGGCGACGCGTACGTCACCACGATGTATCGCGATTCCAAGCGTGTCGGCGACATCCCTCCGCCACCCGCCAAAATTGGCGGCGGAGACGACGCCCTCGGTGTCATCGGCTTTTTGACGGATCTCTTCGGCGGTCTTACACCGGTGCTCGCGAGAGGTCTCACCGCCATCGGCTATGGGGAGTACGAGAATCACGGCGGCACGCCGGGACAGATCTTTCGCGACACGACGACGCGAGGCAAGGCCTCGAGCACGGCGATGGGCATTCCGCTCATGCACGTGAACGACGCACTCGACGTGCTGTTCCACCTGCACGAGGAGATCGAGGCGCCCGTCTTGTTTGCGTGCCGGTACGTCAAGTCAACCCAGGCGACGTTAGGATTCACCAATCATGGGCAGCGGACATGTGTGCTGGAGATCGACGGGCCGCAGAGCTCCAAAGTCAGGGAGATGTATAAGCGCTCGTGGGATATGCTCCGGGCTTCCGGCATTCCTTTCACGTTTCACTGGGGGAAGCAGCACGATCTCAACGAACTGAAACTGCGGCTTGCATACGGCAATGCGGCGGTCGACTCGTGGTTGGCCGCGCGCCGGTCGCTCCTTCGCACCAGCGATCTCAGGCGAACGTTCTCGAACGCGATGGTGGACAAGGCTGGACTTGGTGATTAGTCGAATGAGACGATAGTGCCGCCAGCGGACGGGGTCGCCGACCTGAGAGCCTTCGGCGGTCTCCTATGTTCTCCATTGAGACATGAGGCTCGTGGCATCGCGAACCGTCGGCGATGCGCACGAGCCTAATGTCCACTCTGCGGTTTCCGGTGCTACGGCCAACCGCCAGCCCCTAGAAATCCCCCGCACTCACCGGTAGCCCCGACAGCCTGATGATCGCCGCGACCGTCCAGTCATCCGCGTCCTTCTTGTCGCTCTTCTTGAGCAACGGGTCTTTATCCGGTGTCCAGCACGGATCCATGTTGAGGTAGGAGCACGGATCTCCCTTCAGCAGTCCCGCGAACGTTGCGCACACGATGATCGAGCCGACTCGCCCCAACATCTGCCCCGCGTTCGCCCCCGGAAGGTCCTCTGCCTCCTGCAAGATGTAAAACCACAGGGCATCGTGATCTTGCGCGATCTTCGTCGGTTTGACGCAGAACTTTCGTGCGATGTCGCTCCCGGACGGCAGATCGAACGTCCAACCACGTTTGAGGTTGCGATACGCAAGCAGGTTCAAGGGGTTGGACTCATCGGGCAGCGCCGTCAGCGCATTGGAAAGCTTTGTGTCGATCTTCCGAGCGCGCTGCGGAAAGGGAGAGCTGGACGACGTCATTTCGAGGAACCAGTCCCACTGTATGACGTTCTTCGGTATCATGCGCCGGAAACCGCGCAAATCACCACCGGCGCCGGAAAAGAGCGGGGCAAAATTCCCCACTCCGCGGTGCGGAGCGTTGGTCTGGTAGCTGTTTCGCACCATGGAATGCCCAAAGCGGTAGGCGGCCACGGCAAACTCGACTGGCATATACGGCTGGTTCCGCCACGAGTAGACGTCCTTGAGACCGAGCGTCCAGACCTTACGGCCGTCACACGTCTTCTCGAGTTGCAGGGCACACTGGTGCACATCGTCGCTCGCGATACGGACGATGAAGTCGTGCCATACGATGTACTGGTAGAGCCAACGCAGCGTGTTCCGCGCTCGCTCGAACGGATTGTCGAGTTTCTTCGCGCGTGCTCGATCGACCAGACAGTTGTGCGCTAGCAAGAAAGCCAGCTGAAGCTGCGAGACGATCGAGTTCTCATCGTTTCGCATGTCCCAATCAGCGCCCTGCCCTGGCTGCTGCGCGGCAGGTCAAGCAGGTTGGAGTTCTTGATCTTCTCCACCAAGCATTTGTCACCATCGTCCTTGTCGTACAGAAACGGGTCGACGGTCGGACCCTTCCCGTAGACGTTATCCAAATCCAGTCTGGGCGTACGATGATTGAGCAGACCGCTCGGATCGTTACTCCGCATTAACGACGAGGCCGGGTCGAAAGTAATATCATGATCGACGAACTGACCGAAGTACGTGTAGCCCGCTGGGATCTTGGAGCCGAACTTCTTCTCGAGCAGATTGCGGAGCTTCTTGTCCTTCGCGATTTGCGACGACGTCTTTCCCGGTGCCTCGACCATTTCCTTCTTGGCAATGTTTCGGAAGTGCTCGTCGATTTCCTCTTCGGTATCGAAGCCTTCCGGAGACCACGGTGGTAAATCTGGACATAGCCGGCCGAATGGCCCCTGGTAGAACTTCGAGCGGGGAGCGATGATCGGAAAACTACCGGATGAATGCACCATGAGAGCCTCGTCCAGTTGAATGGAATACCAAATCGAGTCGCTTGCCGCGCGCGCGACAGACGCCAAAATGTCTGAGCCTAATGCCGCTGCACTCTGTCAGGTTAGACGGATGGGCTCGAGATTTTCCGAGCACTACCCCCGAACCCACGCGCCATAGTCAGACGATCACATTGTGTGCGCCGTCTCGCAATCGGTCAGCTGCTGATTTTCCGCAGCCAGCGCTCCGTCCGCGTTGTCGCGCTTTGACGATGCGGGACGATCATCTCAGCGTTCTGGAACCACAAGATCAGGCCCCTTCCGATTGTGCCGCCGCGGTCGCGGCTGAGTATTTCCCAGGTAGCCGCAGACGAATGCTCGGGACCGCCGGCTCGGTGACCGGGTGACCCCACACACCCGTTCCCTTCTCAGAACGCGGCCGGAGAAGTCGGGAGTCGTGTCGGTCCGCGTTCGCCAAAGCATCGACCAGTGCGACACGGTCGAGAGGAGTAGAAAAGTCATGCCTGCTGAAACGAAACCGGTGAGAGTCGACGAGATCCCATGTTGCCCCGTGCTCGACACTGATGACCGGTGTGACGTCCTCACGTTCGACTACCGGTTGAAGCACCCGGTCAGGGATGTCACGGTCGAAGTCGTCATTCGGGCGCGGCTCGAGCGATGCTCGGGAGAGCTGACGCTGGGCGACCTGGTGCACTCCACCACCTTGCTCCCCGGCGAGCGCGTGCGGTTGTTCACTTCCAATCGGCGGAACCGCTTCACGTTCGACCGCGAGTCTGGGGTGACCTATCGGCACGAGCAGACCTCCGAAGAGTCGTACTACATGAGCGCGATGAGCACGTTCATGTCCGATCTCACGGTCAGGCAGACGGCCGAAGCCGACGCATCGAGCAACGGCTCCTTTAGCACCGAGGGTGGCACCTCAGGGTTCTTCGAGACGATCTTCGGCGGCCCGTCGGTCGAAGCCTCGGGGAGCTATTCCGCCTCGTCGTCGGCCGATTTCGTCGCGGAGCTGAGCCGGCATGCGGAGTCGTCGCACGAGCGCTCCGTGCAAGCCACGCGTACTGCCAGTTCCGTGTCGGTGGGCGAGGTGGAGAGCCGCACGCACGCCGAAGGGGAGTCGGAGAGCACGTTCGAGGCGTCGACCCGGACGTTTTCGAATCCCAACCGGTGTCGCGCCATCACGTTCTTTGCCTACCAGATCAACAAGCGGCAGATCGTGCGGTTCAGAATCGAGCGTATCGACCGGCGCGTGATCGATCCGGCGGGCGATTCGGCCGTCACCAACGTACCTCCCAAACTGTCGGGCGATGTCTCGGTCATTCCCCAGGGGGTGTTGGCGACCAACACCGATCGGATCGACGTCGAGTCGATCGGCCGGGGGAGCGTCGAGGCCAGCCGCGCCGGTCTCGTGTCGACCGGCGGCGCCTCGAGCGCAACCGCAGGCGGCACGTTGAGTACTCGGCTTCCGCAGGCCGCGGAGCTCAGAACGCTCCGGCTTCGCGCCAGCGCGCGCGACCGGTTCGCGCAGCCGCTCCCGCTCGAACTGCGGCAAGAGGCCCTCGAGACCGTCGACCGGGACCTCGTCAAGCAGGGGTTGATTGATAAGGTGGGGGGCAACGTCACGGAAGAGACGGTGCGGCGGTTCTCGTTCGAGATCAAGACCACGCTTCCGACTCCCGGCATTTTGGTGAAGGGCTGTCTCGACACATGCGACGTGTGCGAGCCCGAGCTTCATCGGGAGATCGATTTGGATCTTGCCAAGAAGGAATTGGAGAACAAGTTGCTCGAGCGGCAGATCGAGTTGCTCGACAAGGCGCAGGAGTATCGCTGCTGTCCGATGGGGGAGGCGGAGCAGCCGCCTGGGCAATAGGGTCGGAAAGGTCGGCAACCCCTCAATCATACGAATCGGGCGCGGGTTCGAGATCCCGCGCCCGATGGCTTTAACGAGAGAGATCCGGATTCGTGTGGCGTTGCGTCTTCGGCTTACACCTCGACGCGGGCGACCATGGCGGCATAGCCCATTCGGTGAAG
>JBFIZG010000081.1:0-10901 GCA_041604955.1 Gemmatimonadales bacterium
AGCCATGACCGGCGGGGTTGAATACGTGTGGGTTGGCCCCGGACACACGTGGGCCGATTTCGACAATCCCCCTGTCGATCCGGCGCAGGACATGGCGCACTTCGCCCGCACCGCCGGGCCGCACGTAGCGACGGTCGACGTCTGGATCTGGAGCCTCTGGGAAGACGTCAGCATTCCGCCGCCGGACGACGAAATGATCCCCATCTACGAGGTGCTCGAATTCGACTTCATGGACACCGCGGAAGGACGCGAAGCGCTCACGAACGCGCTCGCCAAAGCGAAGAGCGCAATCGAGTCGCAGGGACTGCCTTTCCAGTACGGCGTCAACGAGGTTGAGAGTTCGGACGGGCCGCCGACGGTGTTCGTTGCGCTTGCCCACCGCTCGTTCGCAGAAATGGACCAGGCCGACCCGAATGGGTTTCAGCAGATGCTCACCCAGGTGTACGGACACGCCGAAGCCGTTCAGATCATCCGCACGTTTGAAAAAGTGCTGAAGCCTCGTTCGCGGCGGTTTTGGATGCTGCGGCAGGATCTGTCACACATACCCGGCATGTAGACGACGGGGAACTAGAGAGTCGAGTGTGGAGTTCGAGCCTCGCCGCAGGTTGGCGGGGCTCGAAGCGGGCGCCGTCGTGACGAAGCAATGGAGGGTCTGTGGCAACCGAGGCAATCGCCTTTAAACTACCTCTCCCGAAACACCTAACACCTATCACCTGACACCTGGTGCGGGGTGGCGGCGGGGTGGAAGAAGTGCCCGAGGAGAGAGTCGACGCGGTGCGACCCCGAGACGGCGCAGCCGTCGACGGCGAGCGAGCGCATCGTCGCTGCCGCCGCTCAAGGGGGCGACGATGAACTTTCACGGGGTTCACAATCGACCACTGACGCGGTCGCTTGTGCGCTCACCTCGGGTCGCCTGCTCCGCAGGCTCGCTCGGTTCCGCGTGCCCCCACGGGATTTTGAGAACCGTGGAGACGGCCACCGAGGGAACCGTTCGTGGCTGCTTACGCCGATTTTGATTCCTTGACGTTCCTCAGAAGGCAGTTGGTAGCCGTGAGGTTTGTGACCCACTTGTTACCGGGACGCCATCGCGGTCCCCACCTTAGGATGGGCGTGATTGGGTCACCAGCGGTTTGTCGCCGGTTCCTGAAGACTGGGTGAACCGGACGGTACGCGACTCAGGGACGCGGGACAATGCGTCGACGAATGCGTCCGCGTTTTGATATCGTTTGTCGGCGCGTTTGTCGAGCACTTTCTGCACGACACTCTCCAGCTCGGGCGGTACCTCCGATCGCAGTCTTGCGACTGGTAAAGGTGCCACTTCAATTTGTTTGCGGCAGATGATTGCCCGGCTGGGTCCGTCGAATGCTCGCTGTCCTGACAACATCTCGTACAGGACACATCCGACCGAGTACAGGTCCGAGCGTCCGTCCGACAGATGGCCTAACATTTGTTCCGGGCTCATGTAACTGGGCGTGCCTACCACGCATCCTGTCGGCGTTAGGGTCTCCGCTCTAGCCGCTTCAATTGCGTGCGCGAACCCAAAATCGCTGACGACGGCGTAACCGCTCTCAAGCAAGATGTTTGATGGCTTGATGTCTCGATGGATGATGTTATGCGCATGAGCGTATGCCAGCGCGGCGCAAACTTCGGCGGTAATTTCTAGCGCACTTGAGACCGAGAGACGCGTCTCTCGCGTCAAGCGCTGTTGCAGCGATCCACCCTCCACGTATGGCATCACGTAGTAGAGGGTCCCTTCGACCTCGCCCGAGTCATACAACGGGAGGATGTGAGGATGCTGTAGTCCGGCGACGAACTCGATCTCGCGGAGGAATCGTTCAGACCCAATCACGGCCGCGTGCTCTGGGCTTAGTACTTTGATCGCGACCGGGCGGTGATGTTTCAGGTCCTGCGCTTTGAGAACGCAGCTACACTTTCCGCGATTGATCTCGCCAAGCAGCTCGAACCTTAGCCCAAGTGTTTGTTGGAGGCGGAGATACCGGTTATTTGGCATGACAACCCCCGGGGCGGTGCTCATGAGCGCGACGGACGAACGTCGTTTCATGGTGACGTCTCCATCTGTAATCGAACGGCGCCCTACAGCGGCACGTCCGTCGCCGGTCTTGTGGTCCGTCGTCAGGCAGGCGTGAGTGGGGGGAGCGCGTCTGGGTGGCGGCATGGCCATCAAGGGCCAGCGGCGGTGCTACAACAGAATTGCTTCTCCTAAGAATGTAAGTGCGTGCAGTGCAAAGGGAGCCTGAGATTGCGATGAATGTAAAATGAATTTCACTGTGAAAGCACAATGAATTTCACTGTGAAGCTTCTGACCACGCGCAAACGCGCGCTTGTGCAGGGTTTACTGAAAGCGGCTCGCGGTCCGCAGGCCCGAACACGCATCAGTGATTGCCAGTTCCCGAGGAGGAACAACAGACACGAGCTCGGAGAGATCCCAATCTGAAATCGCGTTCGGTCCCGCTTGAAAGGCGGACTCCGCTAACCACTGCGTCCTGGAGGCCCGTAAAACGCACAGCGTAGATTGGGGAGTGGACATTGAACGAAGACATGTGCGCTGCACGCAACTCTGCAATCGCCTTCCCGCCCTACCGCCATTCCGCCCTTAGTGCCCGAGGAGAGAGTCGAACTCTCACGGGGTTGCCCCCACGGGATTTTGAGTCCCGCGTGTCTACCAGTTCCACCACTCGGGCAGTGGGAGATCGAATATAAGGGGGATATGCGATGACCGGCAGGTGACAGGTGCCAAGTGTCAGGGGAGAGGTTCCCTGACGGGCCGGCGGTTCCAGGATTCACATCACGAGAGCTAGTTATTCAAAAACATTCGTTGTCACTTCAAACACCTGCGTTGGGACTGGGGCCCCTACCCCTAACCCGACACCTGACACCTGACTCCTCGCCCCTATCTCCTGTTTGGCGGCTGCCTCCGTCGCCGCATGATCTCTTCGATATTCTGTTGCAGTCGTTGCGTCATCACCGTGAGCATGGCGCGTTGGACCGGCGTCAGGAATTCGGCGTACGCCGCCTGGTCCGACCGTGCCCGCTCGACACGATCGGCCTGCACTTGAACGAGAGCGTCCAACAGTGCGGACACCGAATCAGCATCGGCCGCAATACCGGGCCGGAGCTGACCCTCCAGTGCGCGCCACACCTCACGCTCCCGCTCGATCGACGCCTGCCGCGCCTCGGACGAGCGACTCGCAACCTCGCGGAACCGAGCGAACTGTTGGTCCGTGAGGCCCGCCTGGGAGCGGAAGTTCTGCATCTGCCGCTCCATCACCCGCTGCTGCAACTGCATGCGCTGGCGTTGCCCCTGCGGTTGCGCCACCAGACCGCCGGCCGATACTGCGAGGAGTGCCCCAGCCGCCAGGTATCGTTTCAGCATCTATCCCTCCATGAGCTCGAGCAGCTCAACGAGCTGGTCCTCGTCCAGATCCTCTAACCCGATCGCCATCTGCTCGTACACCGGCGCCTCGAACAGTAAGGAGTCGGCAACCTCGGCCAACTCTTCATCTGACAGACTCTCGAGCGACACAGGAACCAGATCCGCATCCAACAGATCGATCTCGTCACCGCCACGATTGATGGCGAACATCCCTGCGACGAGAATGACCACAGCCGCAGCCGCGCCCTGAAGCACGCGCGCCTGCCGCCACCAGGGCGTCCGAACCGGCTCGGTCCGGAGCCGCCTGAGTACGGCCTCCGCAGTTGCCTCGACATCGATCCGCGCCGCGGCATCATCCCCAAGTTGGGACGCCATTCGCTCCAGCGTCTCATCGTCCATCTTCAGTCGTCCTCAGTCGTCCGGCGTCCACGTCAATCACTCAACACCTTCTTCAATCGTTTGACCGCATGATGATAATGCACCCTCGCGGCACCTTCCGTGGTCTCCAACGCAGCGGCAATCTCCGAATACTCCGTTCCCTGCTGCGCCCGAAGCAAGAACACGTCACGCTGCATCGGCGGCAAGTTGGCGACAGCCCGGCTGAGTCGACGCTCCAGGTCGTGACTCACCGTCTCCGCATGCGGGTCCATCGCCTGATCCGCAATGTCTCGATCCGCCAGGGGCATCACCGGCCGCCTCTGTTCTCTGCGACGCAAATCCTTGAGCACGTTCGAACCGATCGTCATCAACCAGGTCCTGAAGCTCGCAGTACCTCGGAAGCTCTCGATCTTCCGAAACGCCCGAAAAAATGTCTCCTGCACAATGTCGTCCACGTCATCCCGCGCACCCGCCCCTCCCAGGTACCGAGCGAGCGGGCGCGCGTGGCGCCGCACCAGCTCGGCGGCCGCCGCCTCATCCCCGCCGCGCCAGGCAGCGATCAGCTCCACATCGGAGCGCCCCTCCGCCAGCTCAGGCACGGTCACATGAGAATAGACTCTGCATGAGGGAGAATGTTAAGGTGATCGGTGATAGCTGATAGGTGTTAGGTGAGAGGTCGGAGGAGTAGTCGGGAGCGGGGAGGGAACCGGACCAGACGGATTGAAGTTCAATCTCCGACCAGCTTGCCGGTTACGAAAGGGACTAACCCGCCAGCACCTTGCTCCGTCCGGAGCAAGAAGCGGCCACGACTAGTCCCGCTCCCGGCTCCCGAAACCGCAATCTCAATAACCGACGGTCAGCCTGCCCGTCCGCCTACCTATCAGCGACGTAGACCGCGAAGGTATCGGCGCGAGTTCGCGCTAGCACTTTCCGCTCGACGACGAGCACGATCGTCCTGGGGTTCACGCCCTGAACCTCCCAAGTCACGTTGTGGCCGGCCACGACGTCGCTTCCTTTCTCCCCGTCCAAGGCGGCCCAGCCGAGATGCGCCAATGAATCGAGCTTGGTCTTTGCCGCCGTCCATTCGGTCATGTAGCTCCGCCCGGTATCCAGGGTCCGCGCCGTGACGAATCCCGCCTTGGCGATGGCCAAAAGCACCATCGAGAGAATCGTGAGTGCAGCCAAGACCTCGATCAGGGAGAACCCGCGCTGCTCCCGCTGCATCGCGCGCCCCCGCCAACGGCTCGGCCTTTGCGAGGTTCCAATCCGATGACGCGCCGGGTGTCTGAGAGGCGTCATGCGCCTAGTACCCCCACCGGAATCTGCTACCCTCAATCGCGGTCACGGTCCCACCACCACCGCCACCCCCGCCAATTTCGAAGTCATCCAGCGCACCATCGTAATAGAAATCGAAGTTGCCCTTTTGCTCGATGTACTTGGCCATGATCGCGCCGTACAGGCTTGCGCCACCATTCACCTTGATAGCATGGGTCGGCGCATACACCCCCATCGAGGCTTCGATGCCACCGTTGACCCTCCACATCTCGCCCGCTGGATCCGGAAAGCTGCCGCAGCCGATGATCGTCAAGTTCGTTGCGTCGTTCGGTGCAGGGTTCAAAAAGCCACCGCCGGACATCTTGACCATCCGCTCAACATAGAACACAGCCGCTTCCCCTTCAGGCACTCTGAGCCCTCCGTCGCCGCTCTTGTAAAACTCTGAGAAGTAGTAGTCCCCGCTAATCGTCTTCTCGACGCCCGTGTCGAGGCTGAGCACCCCGGTGGTAGAATTGAACGCCGCGCCCGGAATGGTGGGACCGTAGGGCCCAGCAGGACAAGGGATGGTGTCGTAGGGGACCGGCGGCACACCCTCTGTGACGGCCCCGCTTATCCTGGCCGTATCGCCCTCTACCGTCCCGCTGGCGATGGCGTCTCCCTTCAACTTGAACTTGTCTTCCTCGCCAGGCCTCACTGCCACGACCCCGTTGGACGACGCGTTGGTGTTGACCGTCCCGTCGCCTCCCATGACCACCGAGTCGACACCGAAATACGGCTGCGTGAAGAGTCTGGTACCCCCCGTCGATCCACTGAGCAAGAGACCAACGGACCTGGAGAGTGGCGAGCTGAACGAAGCACTCCCCGACGATCGTACGGCGTAGACGGGATCAACTCCCCGGTCTACCCGGTGGATCACGGCACGGAACTTTGTCCGTCCCGCTGCCAGAGGGGTCCATCCCAAATCGAGCGAGTCACCGGGGTTGGGAATGAGCGTGTCGTACTTGAGGGTAGCCCAATTGGCGAGCACGTATTCGATTCCCGACTGCGCTGCCTGTTCGGCTTTAGCAGATTCCCGCATTCCATGGTTTGCATTCAGGTCGTCTCCGGTCGACACTAATGCACTCACCGCAAGCACAGTGAGCAACGCGATCCCCATAATCGCGGCGGGAAGCACAAACCCTTTTTCCTCTTTGAGCCGCTGTCGTGCGCGAAATGCCGGTTCAGTCATCTCCACCGCTCTTCGTCGTTATCAGGTCCCTACTCGCCGGACGGCTTCGCTCGGGATTCACTGCGCCAGATATACCATCGAGACAAGTGAATCGGCTCGGGGGTCCGCCTTGGCTCGGCTGACAGCGCGAAGCGCAAGCTGAACTCGCACGACCTGGAGCGGATCGGTTGTCTCGTTGTCGTTCACATCGTAATACCGAAGCTCGAGGCCACCCTGCCCCGGGGGCACAAGCGGCCCGGTCACCACATCGTATTTGGACGCACTGGCTACGCGCTGACCGAGCCACCACTGTCCGTTCCACTGCACCATCCCGTATTCCACGGTCTGGAACGCACGCGCGAGCCCGCCGATCTGCGTCGTGTCCACCCAGGTGTCAACCTGAAGCACCACATCGGGCCGATGGGCGGGCCCCCAGACGCATTCCGTCATACCGGTATACCCCGGGTCCAACACGCCCAACAGCAGGCTGCCAACCTTAAATTTGGTTTTCGTCGTGTCCTTCTTCGCCTTCATCTTGACGACGATCACCGAGTCGTCCGACAAGCTGCCGAACTCACCGGCGGGACGCCACAGCGCCATTTGAGACGTCCCCGTATCGACCCGACAAATCAGTCCGTTCCCCGTCAACCTCCGCAGCGTGACCGACTGCGACCCAATGGCAACGAGGTCTCCGCGGGCGGGCATCACTTGCTGTAGATCCTCCTCGACCAATGCCACCGCACTCCGCAACGTGTTTCGGACCTGCATGAGTTCGAACTGCCGTCGCTGATGGCGCGACTGGACAGACAGCACCGCCAATACGGCTGACAACACGATCCCACCGATCACCATCGTCATGAGTAGCTCGATTACGGTGAACCCATTGCCTCTTCGACGAACGTTCATTTGAGTCATCGCAGCGTCATCCCCACCGAAGACGTGATGACCGAGTCGAGACCGACTTGGCTTGCGCGGAACGTCACGGTGAGCGCACCGTCTTCACATTTATCCCGCGTAGTCGCAAGCCCGCGGTGATCGAAGCACACCAGCGAACGATTGCTCGTCATCCGAATGCCGCGCCTCCCGATCCGGCGAACCATGGCGACTGTGTCCATCGCACCGGTCCGAGCCCGGCTGGTGTCGATCTCGATCCAGAACGCTCCGCTCGCGGCGTCGATGTGGAGTTCTGCCGTCCGGCGGGATCTAAGGGCAGCGGCCCGCGCCAACGAATGCGCCGATACGAATTCGCGCTTGGCCGTTCGCGTTTTCGCCTTGCTCAGCGCCCCACCCATCAGGGGCACCGAAACCGTGAGGAGCAGCCCCACAACGACGATCGTCGTCAAGAGTTCAAGCAACGAAAAACCGTGGGACGGATATTTTCGGATCATCTCGCGTTGCCTGAGCAACAACAAACGGGCCAAGAACGCAACTCAACAATTGACAATGACTTACCCTGCGAGCGGTCCGCTCGTGGCCGTTGTTTTTGCAAACGCCTGCATGCAGAAGGCAACACCTGACATTCGGCTCGCTGTTCGCAGGCGGTCATAAGCCCTTCAGCATAGGTTCCACCCGCCCACAATGATGTGACCCGTACCCGATTATCGGCGAGGCCTGAGACGGTGGAGCTCCCTAATCTGCGCCGAGGTCCCCCAATGGCCCGGGTACCCGGCCTTCCGCTCTCGGCTCCCAGCGCACCGAAAACTCGACACCGCCACTTGCCTCAGCGACGGGTCCCCTCTACTTTTCGAACGTTCGTTCGAATGACCAGCCTCGCATACGACTCCAGACTCGAGCACCTGCTTGACACCGCCGCGGACGTGTTCGCGGAAAAGGGGTTTCACGCCACCACAATGCGTGACCTCGCCCGCGCCACTGGGATGAGTCTGGCCGGCATGTACTACTATGTTGAGGGCAAGGACGAACTGCTCTTCCTGATTCAGAAACGCTGTTTTGCAGCAGTGCACGAAGGGGCTGTCCAAGCGACGCGCGAGGCGAAGGACGCGCCCGATCGCATCGAACGGTTCGTCAAACATCACGTCGGCTTCTTCGCCGAGCACATGAGCGAGATGAAGGTGTTGTCCCATGAAGCCGACAGCCTCAACTCGGGACGGCAACGCGAGGTGAACGCGCTCAAGCGCCGCTACGTGGATCTCCTTCGCCGCGCCATCGAGGAGACGCGGAACGGCAAGAACGGAGCCTGGGACCCGCGTGTTGCAGCGTACGCACTGTTTGGCATGATGAACTGGATCTACACATGGTATCGGCCGACCGGTTCAGTCTCGCCAAGCACGCTGGCAGACCAGTTTTCCGGTCTCTTTCTGCACGGCTTACTCACGAAAACAGGTTCTTCCACACCCCACGGAGGATGATCGAGCATGGCAACGACAGCAACACCTGACACGACCGGTTCGACCGAGACGCTGGTCGAGTATCGGGTTGAAGACGGGCTCGCAATTTTCGAGCTGAACGACCCACCCGCGAACACCTACACGTACGAGATGATGCGCCAGCTTGACGAGGCCATTCTCAAAGCACGGATGGATGACGACGTTCAGGTCATCATTCTTCGCGGGAAGGGCGACAAGTTCTTTTCGGCTGGCGCAAACATTCAGATGCTCTCGGAAGTGACTCCCAAGTTCAAATACTTCTTTTGCCTGCACGCCAACGAGACCCTGAACCGGCTCGAGCATACGCCCAAGCTCGTGATCGCCGCACTGAACGGGCATACGGTTGGCGGCGGGCTCGAGATCGCCATGGCGTGCGACATTCGGCTTGCCCGCAAAGAGGCCGGCAAGATCGGGCTCCCCGAAATCAATCTCGGTGTGTTGCCGGGCACGGGTGGCACGCAACGGCTCTCCCGTCTCATCGGGAAATCGAAGTCGATCGAGATGATGATCAAGGGCGAAGTGTTCTCGTTCGACACCGCAAAGGAGATGGGCCTCGTGAACGACGTCTTCCCCAAGGACACGTTCTGGGACCAGGTCATCATGTATGCCAAGCAGTTTTGCACACCCAACAAAGCGGCGAAGGCTGTCGGTCACATCAAGCGGGCCGTGTGCTCCGGCCTCGAGGTGCCGTTCGAGAGCGGGCTCGCCATCGAGCGCGAACTCCAACAGGGCTTGTTCCAGAGCGAAGACGCCAAAGAAGGGCTTGCGGCCTACGTCGACAAACGCATGGCCGCGTTCAAGGGTCAGTAAGTGAAAACCGAACTCTTCATCAACAACGAGTGGCGCGCGGCGTCGGGCGGTGCAACACGCGGTGTCGTCAACCCCGCCACAGAAGAAGTGATCGCCGAAGTCGCGGCAGCGGGCGACAGCGACGTAAACGACTCCGTACAGGCTGCGCGCACCTGCTTCGAGAGTGACGGCTGGCAGAAGCTTTCTCCACGGAAGCGCGGCGAGATGCTCTATCGCGCCGGCGAGCTACTGCACGAACGTCGGAACGACGTTGCCAGGCTCGAGACACTGCAGAACGGGAAGACCCTGTTCGAGTCGAAGATCGATGTGGCGATGAGCGTCCAAACCCTCAAGTACTACGCGGGATGGGCGGACAAGCTGACCGGCGACGTGAAAACGGTAAACGGTCAGGACTTCGTGTACAGCGTTCGCGAGCCGACTGGCGTCGTTGGCGCGATTGTTCCGTGGAACTTTCCGCTGAACCTCGCGAGCTGGAAGTTCTCCCCTGCCCTTGCCGCCGGTTGTACGGTGATCCTGAAGCCGGCGAGCGAAACCCCTCTCACGGCGCTCGCCATGGCGGAGATCATGCTGGAAGCCGGGTTTCCGCCGGGTGCGTTCAACGTGCTGCCCGGCGGAGGGTCTACGGCTGGTGCCGCGCTGGTCAAACACCCAGACGTCAACAAAATCGCGTTTACTGGCTCCACCGAAGTCGGCGTCCAGATCATGAAGGATGCGGCGGATACGGTGAAGCGCGTGACGTTGGAACTGGGCGGGAAGAGCCCGAACATCGTCTTTGCGGATGCGGACCTCAAAGCCGCGGTTCGCGGCGCGCTAAACGGTATCTTCTACGGGAAGGGCGAAGTCTGCGCCGCCGGCTCCCGTCTGCTCGTCCAAGAGACGGCCCACGATCAAGTCGTCGAGGAACTCGCCGCGCGTGCCGCCAAGATGGCGCCGGGCGATCCCTTAGACAAAGACACGCGGCTGGGCGCCGTCGTCTCGAAACAGCAACAAGAAACGGTGATGTCGTACATCGAGGCGGGCAAACGAGAGGCGACACTCATCGCAGGCGGCAACGCGGCATCGGTAAACGGCAAGGGCTATTACGTCGAAGCGACGGTATTCGATGACGCGAAACCCGGCATGAAGATCGTAGACGAGGAGATTTTCGGCCCCGTCCTCTCGGTGCTCACCTTCGACGACATCGACCACGGTATCCAGCTCGCAAACCAGACAATGTACGGCCTGGCCGCCGGGGTATGGACGAAGGACATTCAAAAGGCATTCAAGGTAGCGCGCGCCGTCAAGGCCGGAACCGTTTGGGTCAATACGTATAACCTGTACGACCCTGCCGCTCCGTTTGGTGGGTTCAAGGCAAGCGGGTTCGGCCGCGATCTCGGACGCGAAGCGTTGGACGGGTACACGGAGGTCAAGACCGTGTGGATGGGGTTATGAAAGGCGGTAAAGGCGGTAA
>JBFIZG010000082.1:0-10829 GCA_041604955.1 Gemmatimonadales bacterium
TCCGCTCGGATCTGGTGACACCTTTAATGACGAGCGTCAGGTCCTCAAAAGTCACATTAGCACTCCACGACCCTGGCCGAGGGCCTGCTCGCCATCGGACGCACTTGACAGACCTTTCCTCGAGGGGTTAAGCGAATCACCTCACGATGCCTCTTCCGCGCCGTTATGTCATCAACGAACGCTTATCCCGTCGCGGGAGCTACCGGCGGCGCCCGTCATGTCGCCCTCGGTCACCGATGATGACCAGCAGCCAGAATGGGTCCGGAAGGAACGACTCGGGCGCAAAGGCGAGCGACGATCTGCTCGTCGCCCAGGCACAACGCGAGCTTCCCTATAATACCACGGCATTCGAGGCGCTCGTCCGGCGTCACGAGCCACTGGTGTTCGAGGCCTGCATTCGGTATCTGGGCAACGAGCAGGACGCGCAAGAGGTCTCGCAGGACATCTTCATGCGTGTTTTTCACGGTCTCGGCAAGTTCGAGGGGAGGGCGAGCTTCCGAAGTTGGCTATTCCGCATCGCGCGCAACGAATGCGCGAGCCGATACCGCAGATGGAAGCAGTGGGATGAACGTCGCGCTGCCATCCGAAACCAGTTGATCGACGAGGGGCTCACGTCGGTCCCCGCGCCGGCCTTTCACGAGGGCTGGGCCGGTCCGGTGGGGGAGACGCTGTCCCGTCTGTCGGAGCAGGACCGGGAAATCCTGATCCTCCGCCACATAGCCGAGCTGGCGCTCCAAGAGATCGCCGACACGCTCGATATAGGGCTAAGTGCAACCAAGATGCGACTTTACCGTGCGGAGGAGCGGTTCCGCACCGAGCACGAGGAGGCTCTCCGTCCCCCAGCGGTGTGACTTTTCATATCCCGATCACCGTCTCTCATCAGGAGGCCTTCCGCCAGAGAGTGAGATGCCTAACCCACCACTGAAAAACGATGACGATTTCTCGCAGGGGAGCGAAGACCGCGTTCAACTGATCGTGGCTCGGGCGCGCCGTCAGATCGCGATTCGGGACCTCCTTGTGTTCGGAGCGGGGCGAGCCTGGCTCGCTGCCGTGGCGGTTGGTGGCGCTTTGCTGACGCTGCTGTTCCGGCCGAAAACCCGTAAATGATAAACGCGAGGCGTGATGCGGCGAGATAGCTCCACCTTACCGACGGGCGAGGAGACCTCATGAACTGGGCTGAGCAATGGGCCAGCGCGGTTGTCCAATCGATCACCCTACTCGGCGTGACCATCGCGACCTTCATTCCGAGATTGATTGGAATGATCCTTCTGCTCATCATCGGCTACCTGATATCGAAGGGGCTGGCGAGGATCGCAACCACTATTCTCAGGCGAATGGGATTCGACCGGGCTGCCGGGCGGATAGGTGTATCCGCCATTCTGGAGCGCGGCGGTATCCGCGCCACACCGTCGCAGATCGTTGGCAAGCTCGCTTTCTGGTTCTTCATGCTGACATTCATCATCTCCGCCGCCGATTCCCTTGGTCTTGGGAATGTGTCGCGCACTATCGAATCCTTTGTCGCATACCTACCCAACGTCATCGCGGCGGTGGCCATCGCAGTTGTCGGTCTCCTCCTCGCTGGCTTCGTCCGTGACGCGGTGCGGCATGGCGCGACCGGCATCGGTCTCGAGTACGCCGATCCACTATCGAGGCTCGTACATATCGTTCTCATCGTGTTCGTCGCGATCCTCGCTATCGGGCAGCTCAAGCTAGATATTGCACTCGCCCGGCGCGTGATCGAGATCGCACTCATCGCTGGTGGAGCTGGTCTGGCACTCACGCTGGGCCTGGGGACTCGGGATCTCTCCAAGAACATCGTCGCCGGTGTCTACGCCCGGGATCTCTACCTGCCGGGCACGAATCTCACCGTCGGCACAGACAACGGAGCCGTCGAGGAAGTGGGAGCCGTGACCACTAGGATCCGAACTGCCGCAGGGGAAGCGGTCTATGTGCCGAACGCGCATCTTCTCGAGACGGTGGTACGGGGGAAGGCACAGTAGGGGCTCTGGAGTCCGTCGCTGATTCGCAAGGAGGTGGACAAGTGCAGGAAATGTTCTCGCAGCTAATTGATCAGGTGGGGGCCTACGTGCCGAATCTGCTCGGGGCCATCGCCATCGTCGTGATAGGCTGGCTCCTTGCGCTGGTGATCGCCGGCCTCGTGCGTCGTGCCATCAATCGCGTTATGGCTCGCAGGAAGGTGTCCGAGACGCTCGAAGCCGAGGGCGCTGAGCCCCCACAATTCGGGACGTGGGCAGGACGCATCGTGTTCTATGTCTTGATGGCGTTCGTGCTCGCAGCCGCGTTTCAGACCTTGCAGCTCCGAGCGCTCTCGGGACCGCTCGATAGCATGCTGCAGCAATTCACCGCCTTTCTACCACAGCTGGTCGGAGCCGCCGTGCTCCTGGCCTTGGCATGGGGGATCGGTGCAGTGCTGCGGCTCATCGTGAGTCGCGCGCTCGCCCGCACCGCACTCGATGAGAAGGTGGCCGACAGCGCCGGCCTCGGGACGCAGAAACCCTTGAGCAAGACACTGGGAGACGTCGTCTTTTGGCTCCCGCTACTTCTCTTCCTGCCGGCCGTCCTTGGAGTTCTCGAATTGCAGGGCCTGCTCGGGCCTCTCCAAACGATGTTCGACGACCTGTTCGGCATGTTGCCGAACATCCTCGGTGCAGCACTGATTCTCCTGATTGGCTGGTTCATCGCGAAGATCGTGCGCCAGGTTGTCACGGCGTTGCTCAGCGCCGTCGGTCTCGATCGGCTCGGCGAGCGCGTAGGAATGGGGCCCGAAGCGGGACCGCGGAGACTCTCGGCCGTCGTTGGCCTTCTCGCTTACGCTCTCGTGCTCATCCCAGCCGCCATAGCGGCATTCGACACACTGCAGATCGATGCCATCAGCCGTCCTGCAACCACCATGCTCAACCAGTTACTGGCCGCAGTGCCGTTGATCTTTGGAGCTGCGGTGGTGTTGGGGGTTGCATTCTTGGTTGGTCGGGTCGTGGCCGGCCTCGTGAGCAATATTCTCTCGGGTGTTGGATTCGATACACTCTTCGAGAAGATGGGGCTGCGAGCGGGCGCGGGCGCCGAAACCAACGCTCCGTCCCAGGTGGCAGGGTATCTCGTGCTCGTGGCCATCATGCTCGTGGCGGCGATCGAAGCCGCGAGCCTCCTGGGGTTTGGTGTTCTCTCCGATCTCGCGAGAGAGTTCTTCGCCTTCGGCACGAGGCTGCTCCTCGGGCTGGTCATCTTCGGCGTCGGTCTGTACCTCGGCAATCTCGCGCATCGTGCGATACCGCGGGGTAAGGGTCGCTGGACCGGGCTGTACGCGACAGCGGCTCGCGTGGCTATCGTCGTGCTCGCGACGGCGATGGCCCTTCAGCAGACCGGTGTTGCGCAGGAGATCGTCACGTTGGCGTTCTCCCTCGTGCTCGGTGCCATCGCTGTCGCGGCGGCAATCGCCTTCGGCATCGGTGCGAAGGACGCTGCCGGCCGAGAGGTCGATCGATGGTTCGAGAAGGGCGCAGATTCCGGGGCTTAGGTGAGGCCCCGCCGACGTGCTGGAGGTCGGGGTCTCGAACGAGGCCCCGGCCGGGTTTTTCACCCCGGATGTGAGTGATGGACGAAACACTAGCTAAGTGGCTCAACGATCCCGTGCTCGGAAAAATGATGACCGCGGCCGTCACGCTGCTCGTCATCGTCGTGCTGATCCGATTGATCAATCGGTGGCTGGCACGATTGATCAAGGACAACGAGTCGCGTTATCGCGCCAGAAAGTTCACTGCCTTCCTTGGCTATGTCGCGGCTGCGCTCGCACTTGCCGCCGTTTTCAGTACGCAATTCCGCGCACTCACCGTGGCGTTCGGGGTTGCAGGCGCAGGTGTGGCATTCGCGCTCCAAGAAGTGATCGTGAGCATTGCCGGGTGGGTGGCAATCGCCTTCGGCAACTTCTTTCGGGTCGGCGATCGGATCCAATTTGGAGGGATCCGAGGCGACGTGATCGATGTGGGTGTGCTCAGGAGCACTCTAATGGAATGCGGGCAATGGGTGAACGGCGATCTGTACAATGGGCGCATCGTACGGGTGGCCAACAGCTTCGTGTTCAAGGAACCCGTCGTCAACTACTCTGCCGATTTCCCGTTCCTATGGGATGAGTTCACGATCGCGATTCGACATGGAAGCGATCACCGCCTGGTGCGCGAGATCCTCGAGCGCATCCTCAGGGATACGATCGGTGAATACGCCGATTTCGCCAAGCAATCGTGGAAGTTGATGGTGAAAAAATACCGCATCGAGGACGCCCGTGTGCAGCCCATCGTTACCATGGTAGCGAACGAGAACTGGATGGAGTTCACCGCCAGGTACGTTGTCGACTACCGACAGCGACGCACCACCAAAGACCGGATCTTTACCAAACTCGTGGATGAGCTGGCAGCCGTAGCCGACCGTGTGACGTTGGCCTCAACCTCCTTCGAGGTGGCACACACGCCGGTGGTGGACGTCCGCCTCCTCGCCGGAGCGGCCTCTGGATGATGATTCGCAGGAACGCGGCGACGGAGACAAGCCGCTGTCGTCCTATTGGGTACGCTTCTCCGATCTTACAATTTCGCCGTAGCTAGCTAGCCGGCGCACATAGACCATCACGCGGATGTGGCACGTAGATCCACGGACTCGACGTGCGTCAACGAAGAAGGAAGATGAAGACCGCGTGTCACGCTTGACGCTTTAACTAGGTGAAAGGACAGTCCCAGTGAGCAGATGCTTTCGACAACCGATGTGGCTAGTGCACGCAGTCGGTCTCGCGCTTTGCTTGCTCGTAACCGCTGCGGCACCGGCCGCGGCGCAGCAAGAGGACGAGCCGATCTATCAACAACTCGCCGACATGTTTAAGCGAGACTACCTGAGCCTGGGAGTATTGCTCCAAACGGTAGCCGATCTCCAGGTCGACCGAACGTTCCCCGGCAGCAACGGTTTCAGTATCGCCAATTTCCGGCTTTCCCTCGCAGGTGAGTTGGACCGGCGATTTGGGTATTTTCTGCAAACGAACTTCGCAGCAACTCCGGCAATCCTCGACGCGAAAATGTACTATCGATTCAGTCCTCAGGTCGCCGTCGACGTCGGCCAGTTCAAGGCACCGTTCAGCTACGAGTTTCTGACATCCGCGGCGAGCATCGACTTCGTGAACCGTTCTCAGGTGGTGACGGCGCTCGCCCCGGGGAGGCAAATCGGGATTCAGGTCCGTACGAGCAATGCGGCACGAACGATCGGGTTCAATGTCGGCGCCTTCAACGGCAACGGCACGCGGCCCAATGGCAACGACAGCGACAATTTGCTCTATGCCGCGAGGCTCTATGGCTCGCGGCTCGTTGAGAACGACGACGGTGCGCGTACCAAGATCGACTTGGGGGTGAATGCTGCCTTCAGCGACGATCAGGCGTCGACATTCGGGAGCGGTTTCGTAACGGGCTTCGCCGGCAATCGCGCGATTCTCGGCGCCGATGCCCGTGTGATCCACGGCCGATACCTCGTGTCCGGAGAACTGATCTACGCTTCGCTGGAACCCGATGTGGGCTTAGCACGGGATCCGTGGGGCCTGCACGCAACCGGTGGGTATATGTTCACCGACAAGATTCAGGGGCTCGTACGGTGGGACGGGTTCCAGCCCGACGATGGCGGCGGTCGCCAAGATTGGATCATATTCGGCCTCAACATTTGGCCGACAACGGTCACGGAGTTTCAAATCAATTACATCGTCGATACGGACAACGCTGCACCGGATAATCATCAATTGCTCCTCAACTTCCAGTTTGGCTTCTGACGTGCGGAACGTCTGTGAAAGCCTCGGCAGGATAGGTGGTACCATGACCAACAAGCTCACCAGCACACGCGTTCCTCTTTGCCTGGCGGCAATCGCAGCCTCAGCAGCGATCGCCCTAGCGCCGGCGATCGCCCATGCTCAACAGGACACGACCCCGACGGTAGTGCAGCCTCCGCCGCAAGGTGTGGTCGAACAGCCTCCGCAGCCCGGCACTGCTGTAGTCGTCCGAGGAGACACGCTCTTCACGATCTACGGAACGCTGGGCCCATTCACGCCCCAAGAGCGGGCTCGAGCGCTCAGCCAACGGATCGACAGTCTCGCCGAAGACGCGTTGGCCCGGGCGGCGTCGGTCAACGTGGTCGACAGCCTCGGTGTCACCGACATCCGGGTCGGTGATTTCGTGATCATGACGGTCACCGAGCGAGACGCGGCGGAGAGCGGACTCCCTCGCGCCGAACTGGGCCAGCAATACGCCACACAGATCCAGAACGCCATTCGAACCCGCGAAGCCGCAGCCACGATCAAGAGCATCCTTATCGGCCTTCTCTTCACCCTCGTAGCGGTGGCCGGGCTCGTTCTCATCTTTCGGATGTTGAACTTCCTGTTCCCCGTGATTTACCGGCGGCTCGAGGCATGGCGAGGAACGCGGATTCCCTCGATCAAGATCCAGCGGCTCGAATTGCTCTCCGCGGAGCGTCTCACCGACGTGCTGATCGGCGTGGCGAAAGTCCTGCGGGTCGCCGCCGTCGTGGTGGTTCTCTACATCTTCGTGCCTCTCGTCCTGAGCTTCTTCCCGTGGACCAGGGGGTTGTCGCGGCGGATCGTGGAGTACGTGGCTAATCCGCTCAGACAAGCGGGAACGTCATTCATCAACTACTTGCCGGACTTGTTCACGATCGCCGTGATCGTGGTCGTGATCTACTACATCCTCAAGTTCATCCATCTCTTTTTTACCGGGATCGAGCGGGGGGCGATCGCGTTTCCTGGATTCTTTCAAGAGTGGTCGCAGCCGACGTACAAGATCGTCCGCTTCCTTGTAATCGTCTTTGGACTGATCGTCATCTACCCGTACCTCCCGGGATCGGATACAGCAGCGTTCAAAGGCATCTCGGTCTTCGTCGGGGTCATCATTTCATTTGGATCGTCGTCTGCGATTGCAAACGTCGTGGCCGGAGTGGTGATGACCTACATGCGCCCGTTCCAACTTGGCGACAGAGTGAAGATCGCGGACACGATTGGCGATATCGTCGAGAAAACGCTTCTCGTGACGCGGGTTCGCACCGTGAAGAACGTGGATATCACGATCCCCAACGCCATGGTGTTGTCGAGCCACATCATCAATTTCAGTTCGACCGCCGAGGAGGGCGGCGTCATCCTCCACACCGGCGTGACCATTGGATATGATGTCCCCTGGCGGACGGTACACGAGATGCTCTTGTCGGCGGCCGAAGCCACCGAGGGACTCTTGGACAAGCCGAAGCCCTTCGTCCTGCAGACGAGCCTCGATGACTTCTACGTGAGCTACGAACTGAACGTGTACTCCGACAAACCAAATGCGATGGCGAAAACCTACTCGGAGCTCCATCAACACATCCAAGACCGGTTCAACGAGGCCGGCGTCGAGATCCTCTCACCTCACTATCGCGCCGCACGTGACGGCAACCAGGTCACGATTCCGCAGGATTATCTGCCGAAGGACTACGAGGCACCGTCGTTCCGGATCAAGCAAATCGGGGTGCCGACACCGAAGGCTCCGACGGGCAGCGTGAGCTAGGCGGCCGCCGCCGAGGGATACGAAAGGAAGGAGGTGACCCGTGAGTCGGGTTCGTTACATCGGGGCCGTGCTGCTGACGACGCTGATCCTCGTGTTTGCGCTGCAGAATCTCGGTTCGGTCTCGGTGAGTATGCTCCTCTGGGATGTGAATGCAAGCGTGGCGCTCATCGCGCTGGGACCGTTCTTGGTAGGGTTCGTGGTTGGAAGTGCTACCACTTTCATCCGGGCGCGGCGCGCCCGGACGCGTGAGATCAAGGCAGGAGAGAATCTCGCTGCGCTGCAGACGGACGATAGATCAGATCCGCTGACGCCGTAGGCAGCCTGTTGTCGGGGCCGGCCCGGGAGAGAGTTGCACTCGGCAGATGGGCAGTTCTCACCTGGTCCACACGGCGATCACGCCGCACGCGGAACCCGCCTGGGTGCTGAGCTCCGGAGGGACTTCCGAGATTCTGGTGTAGATCTCGATCCCCTCGACATCCATGGGAGTGAGGATCTCGTCGGGATTGCCGCCGCGTATCAGGACCCCGTCGAGAAAGAGCAGTGGTGTACGACAGCTGAAGCTCGGGTCCATCAGCTGGATCGTGTTGCGCCCGACGGGTCCCGGCGTGATCCGGAGGCCGGGGATCGCGTACAGAAGGTCCGAAACGACACGAGGCTTCCGCTTCTCAATCTCCCACCTGATAACGAAATGCCCCACGCCCTTGCTACGGCGCTCGTAGAAATCCCGCAAACGGCCGTAGGCATACAGGGTACGCTCACCCTCCACCACCACCTCTGGCAGCTCTACTGGCACCGGATCGAGCGAGATCTCGAGGTCGACGCCGGCTCGACCGGGAGGGAGGTCGACGCTCACCATCGCCCTCTTGAAGCCGATGCGCTTGACCTGCAAGAGGTGGACGCCAGGTGTGACCTCGGCAATCTGAAAGTGGCCGGAGATGTTGGTGGCGACGTTGACGGATCCGTCCAAGCTCACAACCGCTGCCGGGATAGGCTCTCTGGTGCGAGAGTCAGTCACCAATCCCACCACGGTCGTGAACTCCGAGGCGGGAGCGAGCATTATGGCGCCGATATCTATCTCGTGGGGGCTATCTTCCGGAACGCTGAAGCGGAATGTCCGCGATGCGAAACCGTCGGCAGCGAGGGTGAGCACGTGGGGGCCCAGACTCAACGAAATCAAGCGGAAGTTCCCCGCCTCGTCTGTCTGACCGACAGCGGTCCCATCTAGGCCGACGTCCACGCCAGCTAGGGCCCGACCACTTTCGGCGTACACCGTTCCCACGACGCTTGGCCGGGTCTCCTGCTGGGCTAGAGGCGCGTCCTGAGGCAAAACGATGGCCGCGGCCAAAACCACGGATCGGAAAAGCATCGGATGTCGCGTGCTACTCATGGACACGGGCCCGACATCTCGGCCTCCCCACCACACGAAGCCGGCATCCGACGAACGGCACCCGCTGCGCGCGCTCTCACGAGGCCGGAACCTATCGTGTCCACACGGCGATCACTCCGCACGCGGCGGCTCCCTGTGCGCTGAAAACAGCTGGGAGGTTGGACGCCCGCGTATAGACTTCGATTCCCATGACATCCCCGGGATTCACAACTTGATCTAGGTCGGCACCGTAGATCTTCACACCGTCCAGAAAGACGACGGGTGATTGACAACCCAGCGTGACCCGCGAGAGCCGCACCGTATTGCGGCCCGAGGGTCCTGGCGTCACCTGAAGCCCAGGAGTTCCGTACAGGAGATCGGTGGTCACACGCGCCGAGCGTTGTTCGATCTCCGAGCGCATAATGAACTGACCAAAGCCCGACTGCGCTCGCTCGTAAAACTCCCGCAATTTCCCTTTGGCATAGATCGTCTCTCTGCCCTCGATCGTCACGGCGGCCAACTCTGTCGGGAGTGCTTTCATCTTCACAATGAGATTGACTCGCTCCCGTCCGGGTAGGACCTCGAAGTCGACGAATGTCGGTCCGTATCCGATACGACGCGCTTCCAGCGTGTGAAACCCAGCCCTTACCTGATTGAGCCGGAAGCCACCATCCGGATCCGAGATGCCGACGACCTGATCATCCAGCTTGAGCTGAACTGCGGCGACCGGCTCCACACTCATACTATCGACAACGGTGCCGGTCAGGATGGCGAAGCTGTCCCGTTGGCGCTCCAACAGGATGACACCGAGATCGATCTCCGACCCCTGCTGCTCAGGGAGCGTGAAACGGTACGTGCGGACCTCGAACCCTGGTCTCGAGAGGGTCAGCGTGTGAGTACCAGGCACCACCCCATCGACGTGGAAATAACCACTTGGATCACTCAGCGCGACGAGCTCCGTCTCATCGAGCAGTATCTGCACCTGCGGAACCGGTTCCCCTGCTGTCTCCATGACGATACCGGAGAGCCTCGTGACGGAAGCTTGCTGTGCGTTGAGCGACGCTGTCGTAACCGTCAGGAGCGTCGCGAGAAGGAAGGTCCGACACCGGAGTCGAACCAAGTGGGATGTCGAGGGCCGCATTGATTGAATCGGTTTTTTCATCTTCGAACCCCGAATGACGCTCCGGGTTCCCGCACCCACAAACGTAGACATGGTCGGAAGCTACGGGCCGAATCTCGTACAGTAAACGGGTGGGAGGTGGTTGGACACCGTGATCCAAGAGTCTCCACCATCTTCGGAGACGAAGAGGTTGCCGGTCGTGCTCCCAAACACGAGCCGCTTACCGGACTCATCGACATCCAGCGCATGCCGGAACGTGAGGTCATACGCGTCTTGCTGGGGGAGTCCGCGGGTGAGAACGTCAAAGCTTGCTCCCCCATCCCGCGTTCGGGCAACAACCACTCGTCCGTCCAGAGGAATGCGTTGTTCGTCACTGATTCCCGGAACAAACCAGGCCGTGTCCGGGTCTTTTGGGTGCACGGCAACGGCGAAGCCGAACGCCGAGGGGCGCGCCGTAGTGATCTCGTGCCAGGAAGCACAGTTGTCGGTAGAGCGGAAGATGCCGTTGTGGTGCTGCGCCCAAAACACATCGGGCGCGCCGGCACATCGTGCAAGTCGGTGGGGATCCTGGATGTTCGGGTCATTCGCCCTCTCGGGCGGCATGTACGCTGCACGCATCCCATCTGCCCGACACTCCCAGTCCACCCCACCGTTCGAGGTCGCCCAAACGCCGCCGCACGACACTCCGACAGTCACGTGACGGGCGTCGCGTGGGTCCACGCAGATCGAGTGAATTCCCGGATACTCCGCTCCCCCA
>JBFIZG010000083.1:0-10828 GCA_041604955.1 Gemmatimonadales bacterium
ATCGAGCGAGAGGGCCTCGAAGGCGAAGCAAAAGACCAGGTCCTGGGCGAAGAAATCGGAACCCAACTACTGGAGCATTGGCTCAAGTCACCGGACCTGATCGAAGACCGGGGCCACTACTTTGGCACCCGTTTGACCGACCGGGAAAAACAGGATCTCAAGACGTTTCTGAAAACGTTCTGACCTAGCGGTCGGCGCAGATCGACACACGTAGTGGCGGGAGCGGCGGCGAGCATGTTCGATAAGCCCGCTCCCGCCGTCGGCCGCGCTCCCAAGGTGAGGCCGTTATCGACCTGGAGGCGCGCCGTCTCCTGGATCTCAGACCAATGCAGGGAACCCAGATGAGCACAGACAGGAAGTACGACTACATCGTGGTGGGCTCCGGGGCCGGCGGTGGAACGGTTGCGGCACGCTTGGCAGAGGCTGGGAAGAGTGTGCTCCTACTGGAGGCGGGGGGTGACCCCAAGACGCTTCGAGCAGGAAACGCGATCGACCCCGACAATACGGGACGATTACCGCAGGACTACGACGTCCCGGTCTTTCACGCCATCGCATCGGAGAACAAGGCGATGAAGTGGGACTTCTTCGTCGATCATTACTCCGACCAGCGAAGACGCGAGAGCGATCCCAAGTACCGAGAGGACTGGAGCCAGGAGAAGACGTCGCCGACTGATCCGGACTTCGGGGCAGGTGGGCGCCCGGATCTCGCGGTAGGCCCCAACCGCACCGCGCGAGGCATACTCTATCCCCGCGCAGGCACGCTCGGTGGTTGCACCGCCCACAACGCCATGATCACCGTCTATCCCCACAACGCCGACTGGGATTACATCCAGGCGATGACGGGAGACCGGTCCTGGTCGGCAGACAACATGCGCAGGTACTTCCAGCGTCTGGAAAACTGCCGTTACCGGCCCTACGCACGGTTTGTTCGCTGGCTCGGTATCAACCGCACGCGGCATGGCTATCGCGGCTGGCTCCATACCGAGAAGGCCTTACCCCTGCGTGCCCTCAAGCATGACCGGCCCTTGGTCAAAACCGTCAAGAAGGCTGCCGTGGGCGCCCTGAAGCGAGTGGGACGCGACCAGGGGTTCTTCGCGTGGATCAAAGGCTTCAAGAACCGTCTGCGCTCGTTGGCCGATCCCAACGACTGGCGCAACGTGAGTGTGGACGGGGTCGGTCTCCGGTACCCGCCACTCGCGAACCGCAACCACAGACGACTGGGAACCCGTGAGCGCGTGCTCGAGGTGCAGAAGCATTATCCGCTAGAGGTTCGTCTGAACGCGCTCGCCACCAAGGTGATCTTTGAGAAGGGTCCGAACGGGACGCCGCGGGCGGTGGGCGTGCAGTACCTCGAAGGCGAGAAGCTCTATCGGGCGCACTGGGGTGCCTCGAGCAAGCCCGGAACACCACGCGAGGCGTACACGAGAGATGGTGGCGAAGTCATTCTCGCGGGCGGCGCGTTCAACACGCCGCAGCTCCTGATGCTGTCGGGAATCGGACCACGCGAGGAATTGGACAAGCACGGCATCACGTCCGATATCGCGCTCCCTGCGCTCTCCGGCGTCGGCCAGAACCTGCAGGACCGCTACGAAGTGGGCGTGGTCTATCGTATGAACGAAGACTGGCGCGTTCTGAACGGCGCCAAGTTCGCCGAAGGCGACCCCCAGTTTCAGCAGTGGGAACGGGGACGCGGCGTCTACACCACCAACGGCGCCGTTCTGGCAATCATCAAACGATCGCTCGCGGAGCGGCCACTACCGGATCTCTTCATCTTTGCGCTGCTCGGGCTCTTCCGCGGCTATTTCCCCTCGTATTCTGCCCTCTTCCCCTTGCACCGGAACTACCTCACCTGGGCGATCTTGAAAGCGCATACCGCGAACACCGCCGGGTGTGTGACGCTCAGGTCCGCAGATCCTCGGGACACACCGCTGATCAATTTCAAGTACTTCGACGAAGGCAATGACGAAGCGGACGAAGACGTCAAGTCGGTGGCTGCCGGGGTCGACTTCGTGCGCGAAATGATGGCGCCGCTGCTCGGTGAGGGAATCTTTGCCGAAGAACAGTCCCCCGGACCATCGGTATCGCAAGGGAAGCCGGTCGAGGACTGGATCAAGGCCCGCGCCTGGGGCCACCACGCCTCGTGCACCTGCGCCATCGGCGAGGCCAACCGGGGTGGTGTGGTGAACGGCGACTTCGAGGTTCATGGTGTCGAGAACCTGCGAATCGTCGACGCGTCGATCTTCCCGAAGATTCCGGGGTTCTTCATCGTTTCTTCTGTCTACACGATCGCCGAGAAAGCGGCCGACGTTATTCTCGAAAAGGCTTCGTCATGAAGACACGCACCCTCACACTCCGCAGCATCTCCTTGACCGCAGTGCTTCTCCCGCTGCCGTTTATCGGCGCCCTGTCGGATCATGCCGATCCCATCTTTCTGAAGCGGGCCGAAGCCGGTATCGCCGGCCTTTTCGCGTTTACGGACGGCGATGACCTCGCCCTCATCCTGACCGTTCGGCGGCGAACAAACACGCCGCCGCCGTACGAGCTCGAGGGACTCGAATTCACGATCCATATCGACACGCACAGCCCTGTTGACTGGATGGATACGGAGAACAACGCGCGCTACGGAGGGTCGATTCCCAACCCCGAGGACATCTCGGCGGACGCCACCATCCGTTTTCGACTGGAGAACAACGTGGCATTCGTCGACGGCTATCCGGCGCTCGACGGTTTCATTACTCCCAACACCCGGCCCACCAACGTGTACTCGGGCGTGAGAGACGATCCCTTCATATTCCCAAGGTTCCAGACAACCAATGTTGTCGCGATGGCGGTTACCATTCCCTACGAGGCGTTTAGAGGTGAGCCGCAGAATTTCCTGCTTTGGGCGACGACGACCAAGGAAGGTTGGTTCGGGAGGAGGAAGCAGATCGACCACGTCGGCCGCTCGGCCCGCTCCCAGGCGGGACGCTTCGATTTTCTGAACACGATTCCGCCCGAAAGGCACGTCGAGGCGATCAATGGTCGGCTCGACGGCATGCAGGCGAGGATCATGAGCGTTCTCTCGCACGTCGCGATGCATGTACCGGGAGGCGGTGCTCCCAAGGACCTGTATACCTATGTCCTCGGGATCCGTAAGCGCTATGACATTTTCCCGGATGTCATGATTTACAGCCGAGACCGAGGCGGGTATCCGAACGGCCGCCGGCCGTCAGACGACATCGTGGGACTGACCTGCTCGGTGGGTGATTGCATCCTCCAGGAGCTCGCGTACCTCGAGGCGCCGGAGGGCGTGTTTCCCCGCGTCACGGTGCACACACCGCCCACGAGCGATACGTTCCCGTACCTCACCCCGCCGATTCAAGGAGAGGCGCATGCGGAGCCGCATAGCGACCGCGCCTTTTGGATCGGCCTATTAATTGTTCTGGTCTTGTGGATCGCTTGGATGCGCTACAGACAGGCCAAGGCCGAGAAGCCGTGGGTGAGGCCGAGGCACACGTAGACGGGGTACGCAAGACGCTGGACGCGAGACGGTAGACGTCGTACTCCGAACTCTGTACTCCTGCACCATGCACTGTGCACCGTGCACCGTGCACTTTGTACTCTGTACTCGGTACTTCTGCTCCCCCCTCAGACTGCGGCTCTCCATGCTGCTCCTGCCACCGCGTATGCCGCGGCGCCGACCAGGAACAGCGCAGGAGATCCCAACTCGAGAGCAATCAGCGCCGCCAGGGGTGTGGCCACCACCGCCGCAAACCCGTTTCCCGCCCAGGCCAAGGCGCGCATCGTACGATCATCGCCCGCGAGCCCTCGGAGACCGAGCGGGAAAGGAACCCCCATGAGTAGCGCCGGAGGAAGAACGAGGATCGCGGCCACCAACGCACGGAACACAAACGGCGCGCTGTGAACCGAATGCACGAGCGGCAACAGCAACAACGCGTAGAGGCCAAAGGTCACGGCGACCGCGAACGCGACGGGCACGGCTCGCCCGGAATCCACGCGGTCCGACAAGATGCTTCCGACGCCCGAGCCGATGAGAAACAACGCGAGGACCGCCGTAACGGCGTACTGAAGCTGACCCAGCAGAAGCGTCAGGGTCTGGATTGCCGCGATTTCGGCAGTCATGTACGCGAGACCGATGGCCGAGAAGTACACGATTGGCCTGAGGGGGACCGAACGACGCCGCTGCACCATACCGATCGCCACGGGCAGCAACATGAGCAGTGCTCCCAATACCGCGCTCTGAACAAGCGTGGCAAGCACGGCGAGCAAACCTAGCTCCGCGAACGGAAGCGCCGCGCCGGTTCCCAGTCGAAAGAGCTGCCCTATTCCCCCAAGCCGCAGGAAGTGGTTCGGATAAGGACGCGCGTCGCTGACCGGCGCGACGTCGAAGACATGCCTGTTCGAAAAATGGTCGGCGGCCGCATTCCCCGCGGCGATCGCCTGCGCCGCGAGGTAGGGCGCGGGATCGTCGAGCAGGTTGAAGCGGGGATTCGGATCATCGATGCCGGCGTACCAGTCGACGTCGAACTGACGGGACTCCGCCCAACCGAGCAACGCATCGACCTCGCTTGCCACGAACGGCTCCCGCTTCATCAGGACGGTGACCGTTGCCCAACTCCGGAGCACGAGCAGACCGGTCGCGGGATCCGCTCCCAGTGAGCGGAGCGCCCGGCCGGCCGTGAGAATCAGCCGCACCGCTTCTTTTGGTGGGAGCGACACCCATTCCGTCGCCAGGAGGACACCACCGGGCCGTAGCAATCGAAGATAGGCTTCGAATGCATCGACGGTGTACAGGTAATCCTCGTTTAGCGCATGGAGCCCACCGGCATTGCCTCCGGGTCCCCCACTCGCTCGGAGCGCTACCAGGTCGAATCGCCGTTCCGTCCCAGCGACGAAACTGCGGATGTCGGACGCCACCCACTCGATTCGAGTCGCCAGCGTGTCGCTGAGCTGCCACCCAAGCGTTCTCTCGAATTCCAACACCCGGCGGTGCGGCTGAACCGCGATCACGCGTTCCGCCCCATGCCGAACGGCGCTGCTCACCTCCGTCCCACCCCCGAGAACCAGTACCTGGCGGCGACGGTCGATCACGAATGGCGCCCAGGATGGCAACCACTCGTAGAACTCGGGCTCCAGCGATTGGTCCACGGCACTCACCAACCCGCCGTCCACAAAGAGCGCGACCTGGCTCGGTACGATTCCTCTATACGCGATCGAGAGACCCGGCGCGTACCGAAACCCCGGAGCACGCACCGCGGCCACCCACCCCGCAGGACTGGGACCGACGCCCAGCAACTCGGCATTCGGAAACGCCTCGACCTGTGGCATCGCCTTATGCGGAGACACCTCTATGGTCCACGGAGGTCTAATGAACGCGATCGCCGCCAGGAGGGTCACGAGCGGAGCGACGACACCGGCCGACCGCCGCGACCCGGACGGCAGCGCCACTACAGCGGCGACGGCTCCGACTGACGCAACCATCGCAGGGACCGCCAGCGCACGATCCGGCATCGCGACGGTCAAGATCGCGAGCGAGAGCAGCGCCCCCAGTGCGGCGCCCAGAAAACTCGCACCGTACACACGGCCGGTTCGCTCGGGAAGCTGCATCAAGCCGAGCAAGACGACCACCGCACCGAATCCGAACGGCAGTGCTAGAAGAACGTACACCACGCCCAACTGCACCCACTGATCGGGGTTCCACAAAATCTGGGTCGGGTCGAGCGCGACGCGGTCGACTAGGTAAGGGCTGACGATCAGCGCCATCGCGGTGAAAAGGGTTGCCCAGACGAACCAGCGCCGCCCTCGCTCGATTTTGACGTTTCCGAGGAGCGCGAGCAACACGCCGGCTCCGCCCATGCCGAGCATGGCGACGCCAATCGCCATGAATGCCAGATGATTGAAATACTGAATGGAGAACGCGCGAACGAGCAAAACTTCGTAGGCGAGGGTCGCAGCGGAAACGAACAGCACCGCGGCGACGCTGATCCGGGGCGTCACGTCAACGCGGTCTCGATGTCATCGGCACAAATCGTACGGGAAGCAAATTGCGCGTCCGAACATTGTCATTCGTGTCCTTCGTCAGCAGAATCAAGTTCTGGACTGCATAGGCGTTTCCGACGGGAATCACCATGCGTCCTCCCGGCTTCAACTGATCCACCAACGCCGGCGGAATGAACCCCGCGGCGGCTGTCACGATGATGGCGTCGAAGGGCGCTTCCTCAGGCCAGCCAAAATGCCCGTCTCCATGACGGGTTTGGACCCGTCGGAACCCGAGCCGCGCAAGACGGTCGCGCGCAATCCCATGCAGTTGTCCGATGATCTCGATGGAGTAGACGTCGCAGTCCAAAGCGTCGAGTACGGCCGCCTGGTACCCGGATCCCGTTCCCACCTCGAGAACCCGCATGCGCGGCTTCAACTCCAGCACCTCCGTCATGTAGGCGACAATGAAGGGCTGCGAGATGGTCTGCCCCAACCCGATCGGGAGTGGATGATCGCCGTACGCGCGTGCGCTGAGGTTTGCCGGGACGAACTCGTGACGGGGAACGGCAAGCATCGCCGCGAGCGTCGCGGAATCGCTCACCCCGTTCCGCTCGATGATGTGGACCATCTGCGCCCGTTCGTCGGCTCGGGGCTGCGCGGCGAGGGACACGGCGCTCACGATGGCCAGGGCAAACGCACAGGCGCTTCCCGAGACGTGGAGTGCTGTCATAAGGGAAAGGTGTGGGGTGGAGGGGAAGTTAGGTAGCCCGGCGGGCACCGGTTTGCCGACTCACTCGACCTACGAGCGTCCAGTCGTGGTTCGCGACTTGAAAGCCGCGCTCGGCGCCTAGGGGCGAGGCGTCCTCAAGGACGCGTGGGTATCGATCGCCCTTCAGGGCGGGAAATCGGAACTCGCTCCCGCAGTGCGACGGCTCCGGTGAAGCGTTGTCATTGACCGACAGAGTCACGCCACCACGAGCCGGAGTTTGCGATAGGCGGCTCGAATCGCCGCTTCAACCTCTGCCGCCGACTCCGCGCGCGCGAAAATGAACGCGGGATAGCGGGACTCGTCCGGCAGCGGCACCAATCGCTGGCCCTTATGCGCGGTCACCACCACGTCGGTGACGCCGCGGACACGCAACGCATCTGACACTCCGGTCGCCTCCTCGAACACACCGGCACGAGGCACGGGGACCATCATGACACCGGCGGCTCTGGACTCGCGCTCCGGAACCTCGTCGAACGAGCCAAGCGCACGCCCCAACAATAGCTGCTCCAACGTGATCGCTCCATCGGGACCAAACCGCAACACTTCCCCACACTTCCCGCCGATCGGTCGCGCGGCAAGCTCAATGAGCCAGACCCCCCGTTCGTTGAATCGCACTTCGACGTGGACCGGACCCATCTCGAGCCCGAGTGCTCGGCACGCCGACTCGGCGCACCGCTCGATAGCGCGCTGGACTTCCGCCCGGTGGCGAGACGGCGTCACGTAGATCGTTTCGGCAAAGAAGGGTCCCTCCAACGGATCCGGCTTGTCGAACAGCGCGAGGACATGGAGCTTGCCGTCGACCAACAGGCCTTCCACGGCCACCTCCAACCCCGTGACGTACTCCTCGACCAAGAAGTGTCTCGCCGGATCACCAGAATGCGTCACGTCCGGCCGGTCGAGTATCGCGCGCAGTCGGGTCAACGCCGTTTCGAACTCCACCGCGTTGTTCGCCCGCATCACCCCTTGGCTCGCCGACAGGTTGAGCGGCTTCAGGACACACGGGTAGGAGACACTCCTCGCCAGACGACCCCCGTCGGCGGCGAGTTCGTGCAGCGCAAAACGAGGGACCGGAACACGTGCCTGCTCGAGCACAGTCCGCTGAAGATGCTTGTTCCCGGCAGCTTCGACGGCGTCAACACGGTTGTGCGGCAGCCCGAGCGCGCGACTTGCCCATGTCGCGGCGATCGCCGTTCGATCGTCTATTCCGAACACCGCGGCGACCGGATTGGCGGCGTGAAAGGCCGACACGTCGCTCGCCAAGCGTTCGGGGTCGTCAAAGTCGAGGGTCAGGAGCCCAACGGGCTCGGCGGAGGAGAACGCGCTCGCTTTTTCCGACGCCACGGTCAGATCGACGCCGAGCCGCGTCGCCGCGTCGATGAACGCAGGAGCGCGATACGTGGTTGTAGGAAGAAACAGGAGGAGCCGCCGACGGGACTCCGCGCGACTACTTGGTGCCTGCGGTAAAATACGGATTCGTTCCGGACGCGTGGTCCGTGATGTCTTTGATGCCCTTGAGCGAGGGCAACGCGCGCTTGAGTGAGGTCTCGATTCCTTGTCTGAGCGTGACGTTCGCCATGCCACACCCCTGGCATCCACCCATCATGCGCACGATGACGGTCGCGTCTTCCACATCGATCAACTCGACCTTTCCACCATGCTGCGCGACGGCCGGGTTGATCTCCCGCCGGAAGATGTCGTCGACCACCTCATACATCGCATCGTCGTCCGTGGCGCCGCTCGCGGCAGCACTCGCGTGGGCCTCCGCCCGACCCACGACGGTCTCGACGGCGTACCGCACACGCGGCTCGAAAGCCTCCCACGGGAGCCGCGCATCCTTCTTCGTCACCGTGATCACGTTCCCCGAGACGACGACTTCCGAGAGCCCGGCAATCCCGATCACGGCCTGGGCGACCGGCGACTCCGATGCGTCCTCCACCGAAGAGTACTTGTGCACCCCCGGCGCATCCGTGACCGGCCGGCTGAGGATGAAGTTGCAACGCACCTCATCCAATGGTTCAACGAGCATTTCAATCGTGTGCATGATACTCGTAGTTTAGCACCCGACCGATCGAGCGCAACGCCCTACCCGGCAACCGGAACGGCCGTCAGCACCTCGGCGGTCTGCTCGAGCGCCCAAGCAAGTGTCTCGCGCTCCACCACCAGCGGGGGCGCGAACCGAATCACCTGTTCGTGTGTTTCCTTGGCGAGTATCCCGCGTTCCATCAGCGCCTCGCAAAACGGCCGTGCCGGCCCGCTTTCTTCCTTGACGACGACACCGATCATCAGCCCGCGGCCACGAACCTCTTCGACATGCGGAGAATCGATTTTCCGTAGCTCGTCCATGAACCAGGAGCCGAGTTCCTGCGCGCGTTCGGGGAGTTTCTCGTCGACGATCACGCGCAATGCCGCACGGGCGATTGCGGAACCGAGCGGGTTCCCGCCGAACGTGGAACCGTGATCGCCCGGCTGGAACACGTCCATCACCTCGCTGTCGGAGAGCATGGCGGATACCGGGTAGAAGCCGCCGCTCAGCGCCTTCCCAACCAACACGACGTCTGCGCGGACACCCTCCCACTCGCTACAGAATATCTTGCCCGTCCGACCCAACCCCGTCTGAATCTCATCCGCCACGAGCAAGACCCGATGCCGTTTGCAGACGGCGGCGGCATCCCGGAGATATCCGTCCGGTGGGACGACCACCCCGCCCTCCCCCTGCAACGGCTCGACCATGAACGCCGCGGTGTTTGGGGTGATCGCCGCCTCCAGCGCCGCGACGTCCCCATACGGAATCACCACAAACCCGGGTGTTAGCGGGCCGAACCCGGCCCGATACGACGGCTCTGTCGAAAACGAGATGATCGTCGTGGTCCGACCGTGGAAGTTGTTGTCGCACACGATGATCTCGGCCTTGTCGTCGGGGATCTCCTTGTAGCAGTACCCCCAGCGACGAACGGCCTTGATCGCCGTCTCGACGGCTTCGGCCCCGGAATTCATGGGAAGAGCCCGCTCGTAACCAGAGATCTCACACAGATCCTTCAGGAACGGACCCATCTGATCGTTGTGAAACGCCCGCGACGTGAGCGTCAGCCGATCGAGCTGTCGCTTGGCGGCTTCCGTGATGGCCGGATGGCGGTGACCCTGATTCACCGCCGAGTAGGCGGAGAGGCAGTCAAAGTACTTCTTGCCCTCGACGTCCCAGACCCACTCCCCTTCCCCCCGTTCCAGCACGATGGGGAGCGGGTGATAGTTGTGCGCCGAATACCGATCGACCTCCGCCAGATAATCAGCTACGGTTTTCATCGCGACATACGTCCATTCTGAATAATTATGAGTGAATCTGAATATAATCCCACCGTCGGAATCGCGCGAGGATGGGAAATATGGGGTGCTCCGTCCGGACGTTCCACCTCCCGCTTGCGTCCCACCCGAACGCTGTTTGTTTACACACCGGCCGCGTACGAGGTTCGGTTCCCGGTCCGCCGCGAACGCTCGCGGGTCCGAAAACGGCTGCCCCCGCTCCAGAGGAGAACCTGCACGATGACGCACTTGCCCGCCCGCATTCCAATGATTGTACTGCTCCTGACCCTCCTCCCGGTGTTCGCTCCAGCCTCCGCCCAAGCACAATTCGACGTCGAACGGATGGCCGCCATGGAGGCGCGCAGCATCGGACCGTCCGGAATGAGTGGCCGCGTCGAGGCCATCGATGCGGTTGCGCACGACCCCAACATCATCTACGTGGGCGCGGCGACCGGCGGCCTGTGGAAGTCGACGACTGGCGGCGTCACGTGGCAGCCGATCATGGACCACCTCAGGGCTGCGTCGATCGGCGCAATTGCCATCAACCAGACGGCGCCCGACATCGTGTGGGTGGGCACGGGCGAGAAGGGGAGACGAAACAGCGCGGGGGTCGGCACTGGGGTCTACAAGACCCTGGATGGCGGCCACACCTGGACCCACCTCGGGCTCGCGGCCACCGAGGCCATCTCGGAGATCATACTGCACCCCACCGAACCCCAGACCGCTTACGTCGCCGCGCTCGGCCCCACGTGGGGCGACGGGACGGAGCGGGGCGTGTTCAAG
>JBFIZG010000084.1:0-10818 GCA_041604955.1 Gemmatimonadales bacterium
ACCACGCCGATCGGGTGTCGGTATCGGAAGGGACCGTCGGCTCGGTGTTCGATTTCACGGCTCCCGAACAGCACGAGACGCTACGCATCGTCCTCAAGCGCGTATTCACGACCGGGGCGACCGACGGATATGAGTGTCGCGCCAGGGAGCCCTACCCCACGGACAAGTGGTACGAGTGCCGGTTGTCTCCCAACCACCACCAAGGGCAGATCGTGTCGGCCACCTTCGTGGCACGAGACATCAATCGATGGCTCAGAGCGGAGGAGAAGCTTCGTCGGGAACGGGACCATCTTGCCACCGAACTCCGCGCACTGCTCGATCGGGAGGCACAGCGTCCCGTGCCGGCGGCAAAGCTCGAACGGTTTCGGGGGATCTTGGATCGCGCGGGCGAGGCGATCTTTCTCACCGATCCAGCCACCGGACGGATCGTGGACGCGAACGACACCGCGTGCAACTGGTTGGTCATGGACCGCGAATCCCTGTGCAGCAAGCGGGTGGCCGATCTCGACCTCGAGTTCCCGCTCGAGCACCCGGAGAGTGCGGGCGACCACGTGACCGATACGAGACGCGTCCACCGGCCGCACGTGTACAACGGCGTACATCGGCGCCGGAATGGAACGACGTTCCCGGTCGAGGTCGCGATCGCGCGTCGAACATACGGCAACCGGGATCTCATGCTCGTCATCGCGCGTGACATCAAGGGTCGCCGCGTGTTGGAAGAAGCCGTTCGCGAAATCGAGGTCATCTACCGGAACCTGTTCGATTTGTCTCGGGACGCCATTTACGTTTCGGCCCGCGACGGCACCGTCGCCGATGTAAATGAGGCGGCGCTGGAGTTGTTCGGATATTCACGCGCCGAATTCCTGGGACTCCCGGCCAGTCAGCTGTACGCCCGCCCGGACGATATTCGCGCGTTCCAACGGGTCGTCGACAAGAACGAGTCGGTGCGAGACCTCCCGGTCCACTTCATGGCGAAAGACCGATCGGTCATCCCCGGACACCTGACCGCCACGTTGCGTCGCTCGGGGGACGGGAACGTGATGGGCTACCAGTGCATCGTCCACCCGTTGCTGCCGCGTGTCGCGCCGCGAGACGATCGAATCGCTGCACCAGACCCCTTGCCCACTCCCGGGTCCCGCAATGCCGCGCTCGTAATCGAGCAGGACGGCGGCGTGCTCCGCGAGGTAGTTGCCGTGCTGGATCTCGCGGACATACCGGTATACAGCGCCCGTAGTCCGGAAACGGCGATGACGGTGCTCGACGCGCATCCAGGAGATGTCTCCACGGTGTTGGTGGCCGTCGATGACGCGGCGCAGGATTCGATCGACCGACTCTTGCGCCTACGCGCCAAGGACCCCGGTCTCCGTTTCATCCTCATGAGCGAAGACATCACGCAACAGGACGTCGATCGCCGTGTGCACCAGGGGGTCATCGGATTCGTCCGGAAGCCCATCTACCCCCTCGCATTGGTCGAGCACCTGCGTCAAGCCATGCGACCCGCCGACTGAACCACCACGCTCGAACCCTGCCACAACTCTGAAGGAGGCACCGTTGCTTCGATCGAAATCTCTCTTGTCCGCGGCACTCGTGCTCTCGGTGTGCAGCAGCGCTTGCACGCCGGGATCGACCAATCCCGTTGGGAACCGTGCGTTTAACCCGGCACAAACGTCCGACGAAATCCAGCCGGTGTCATCGGTGTTCGGCACGTCGGCCATGGAGAGCTTTACGGCCTTGGGGGGCCAGTTCACTCCCCCTGGCGCCGCGGCGGCGACGGCTCCCGTCCGAGCCCTCGCGGCGGCGGCAGATGACCGTATTCCGTTTGCCGCCGGCGTGGCTGGCGCAACACGGGTCATGGCGCTCGAGCTTGGTTCGGCGTCGCGTGCTGAGCTGATCCCTCAGGAGTACTGGGAGACGACCTACGTCTACGTTCCAGGGGAGGGATATCAGCATGACCCCGAGCGCACCGACGGCCCCGCAATGGGCATGCGGTTCGTGCTCTACGCCGTCGATCCGGTGACCGGCGACGTCGTCGAGCCGCTGGTCGAGACCGGGCACGTCGACTTCATCGACGAGAGCACCGACAACGCGCTCTCGGTCCGCCTGATCGTTGTCTCAGGCGAAACCGAATACCTCAACTACACGGTGACGGCAACGGGAACGCTCAACGCTCCCGTCTTTACGATCCAGGGGTTCGTGACCGACGGCGTGGATCGAATCGACTTCACGCTGACAAACGCCCTCGTGGTCACGTTCGCCGGGGCCCGCGTCGACGTCGACTATCAGATCGATCTCGCAAACAGCGACGTCCGGATCGTCGTCCAAGCGAGCTTCGATGAGAACGCCGGTTCGCTGACGGTTGATGGTACGATCAGTCACGGCGGACAGTCGGCCCGGATTCAGGGAGCCGTGAGCCTAGACGGAAGTGACGAGGGCCAGCTGGAGGTCAGTGCCAACGGATCCTTGTTTGCCACGATCACCATCGGCCCCTCGAGCATTTCGGCGGTCGGTCCGGACGGGCAGCCCCTTTCGCAAGCTGAAATCGATGCGCTGGAAGAGATTCTCGACGTCTTCGGTGACACGTTTGATGCGTTCGGGAACCTCGTCGATCCCGTGGAGTGGTTGTTCCCCGGAGAGTAAGCCACACGGCGGCTTCGCACGGCTGACGGAGTAGTCCCCCGCCGTCGATGCGCCACCGGATGACCAACCAAAATGGGCGGTGTGGGAACGAGACAACCGCGTTCCCGCACCGCCCATTTCTCATTTGCGATGCGGTGCCGCCACGTCGCAGGCCCTTCTCCAAAACAAGAAATGGCGAATTCCCGTGAAGTGACGTAGGATCTATCGAACTGCATGATCCAGGAGGCCCATGATGAGGTTGGACGCCGCCGCCCGTCACTCGCACACCTTGCTTGCCCTGCTCGCTGCAACCATCGTGGCGGCCTCGGCGCTCCCCGCACAACGGGTGTCCGACGCCCAGCGCGCCGCGTGGGACCAGGCCCGCGCGATTGGAACGCTGGTCGGTGACATGTCGCAGAATCTCTGGAACTACTCGGAGACGGCGCTACGCGAGCAACGTTCCGCCACGTATCTCACGGGCATCCTCGAGAGCGAGGGATTCACTGTTGCGCGCGGGGTTGCAGACATGCCCACGGCGTTTGTTGCCGAATACGGGAGCGGGAGGCCCATCATCGGCATCCTGGCCGAGTACGATGCGCTTCCTGGCATCGGCAACCGACCCTCTCCGCGACGGGAGTCTCGCGAAGACGGGTGGCCCCACGGGCAGGGGTGCGGTCACAATTTGTTTGGCGCCGGCTCCGTGGGTGGTGCGATCGCCATCAAGCGCGCGATGGTCGAGCGTGGAGTGCCCGGCACGATTCGGCTCTACGGTACTCCGGCTGAAGAGACCGTGGTCGGAAAAGTGTACATGGCGAAGGCGGGACTCTTCGACGACGTCGACGCGGCGCTGGAATGGCATCCGGACCTTACCACGCAGACCAGCAACCGCCACACCCAAGCGATGAACAGCTTTGAGGTGGAGTTTCGCGGACAGGCCGCCCACGCCGCCTACGATCCATGGAATGGCCGGAGCGCACTGGACGCCGTCGAGTTGATGAACGACGCTGTCAATCTCATGCGGGAACACATTCGTCCCACCACACGGATTCACTACGTCATCCCGTCCGCCGGGGAAGCGCCGAACGTCGTTCCCGAGTTTGCTAAAGTCTGGTACTACGTGCGCGATGAAAACCGGCAACTCGTCGAGCAGTACTACAATCAGGTGCTCGACATCGCACGCGGCGTCGCGATTGCGACGCGAACGGAGCATACGGTCCGGCTTCTCACCGGCGTGCACGCCGTGCTCTTCAACCGCCCGCTTCAAGAGGCGGTGCAACGGAATCTCGAGTTGGTGGGCGCACCCAGTTTTTCAGAAGAGGAACAGCGGTTTGCCCGTGAGATGCAGTCGTTCCTGGGGATCGATCAGGCGGGGTTCAACACCGGGATCGAGCCCTTAGCCCCGGAACCGCTCCCCGTAGGCGGCGGTTCGACGGACGTCGCCGAGGTGAGCCGAATTACGCCCACGGTCGGGTTTCTCGTCGCGTCCGCACCGGCGCAGGTGCCCTGGCACTCGTGGGCGACCAGCTCGGCGCATGGAACCACCGCCGGTCCAAAGACCGCAAACATCGCGTCGCAGGTGATGGCGTTGACGGGAATGCAGCTCCTCACAGACCCCCAACTCCTTTCCGCCGCACGGGCCGCGTTCGACGAAGCGATGGCGGGCAAGCCCTATGTATCACCGGTCCCCGCCGATCAGAAGCCGATCTTGCCCACCGTTGAGACTGGTGGAAACTGACGCAACGAGCGAAGGACCGAATCATGACTGGTGGACGAGACGAAGACGTCAAGCACACGCTCAATCGAGACTTCATCAAGTACGATCAGGTTTCGAAGCTCCAGACCTATCATCTCGCGGAAGGGGCCGACGCCGAGCAGTTCGACGAAGAGTTCACGATCCGAACCTGCGACGTCGGAATGTTTCTCCGCGGCGATGATGCCGGGAAGGCGCGGTTCGCCGAAGAATTGGGGTCGGCGCTCCGGGAGATCGGGTTCGCCATCCTCGTGGGCCACGGGGTCGACCCCAAGCTCTACACCGAGGCGACCGATCGGGTCATCGACCATTTTACCAAGCCGTCGCTCGCCGAAAAGCTGCGCTACCGGGCGAGGCGATTCGGATCGGTGAGCCAGGGGTACTTTCCCATCAAGGAAACGAGCGACATTCATCCCGACCTCGTCGAGGGCTGGGTGTTTTGCCGCCGGGCTTTCGACCTAGACTCCAGCCGCGCCGAGCCGTTCCGGGCTGCGGACTTCTGGCCGCTCCCGGAACTCGAGCCGTTCTTTCGAACCATCTGTCTCGAGCACGAAAAACTCATCCTGCCGATCACGCAGAGCGTATTTCAATACCTGGGGTGCGACCCGCATCTGTACGATGACAAGCTAACCGGCACGAATTTCGGGCTTCGGCTGAATTACTATCCGCCGGTTTCGGCCGAAGACGACGCGTCCGGCGCCGGTAGGCTTCTCGGACACGAAGACACCGATCTGTTCACGATTCTTCCCGCCCCCGAGGTCGAGGGCTTGCAGGTGCTCAACCGCACGAACTTCAAGTGGATCCGACTGCACGCGCCGCCTGGGTCCATCATCATCAACACCGGCGACTACATGCAGCGCATCACCAACGATCTCATCCCGTCGACCACCCATCGCGTGAGCAAGCCACGGAATGCTTCCATGCTCTCCACACCGCGTGTCTCGATTCCCATGGCCGTCTACGTTTGGGAAGAAGAGATGCTGGAGGTACTACCGGGCATTCCCGACCCGAAGTACGAGCCCATCAAGGCAATCACTTTTCACACGAGAACGACGAGTAAGTTTTACGGGGACGACTACGCGGTGGAATCGTAGCCGCATCGGGCGGGGGCGTCCGCGCGCATAGGGCCGGTCGCTACTCGTGGCGCGAGCGAAGCTACTCGAACGCTCGACAGGACTTCATGAACTCCCGATCGACCTTCTTGGAATCGGCGAGCACCACGTAGAAGTCGTCGAAGTAGTCGAGTGTGCGCTCGATGACGTTTGCCTGCAGTGCGGATTCTGCACGGTAGAGGCTGTACACATCCTCCTGCCGTTCCCGAAAGATGGGAAGCACTTCGGCAACGCCCTCACGGAACAGACAGCCTCCCCGGAAAACTCGGTCCCGCACCGACCGCCTGCCGAAGCGACGATCCGGTACCGCGTACCGAGCGCTGACCACTCCCGACCCATCGAAATCGTAGGGCACCGGGAGCACGGGCCCGGCCGGCGTACCGATCAACTTCACATTGTGGCAGCACTCGTCCCTGCCCGATTCGGAGACGAACGCCGAGTAATCGGTGTGACCGATCATGTACTGAAACACGTCGACGAGTGACATCTGTAACGGGTCCACCTCTTGTGGCGCTACGCCAGGAACCCGTAGGATTTCCCACCCGTTCCGGGCGGCCATCCGTTCCTCCTCCTCGATAAAGAACGCCTGTTTCGTGACGCGCTTTCCGCCCGCCCCCGTATCCACGTAGGTGATTTGCGCCCCGCGCACCCGAAAACTCGCCTCGGTGAAGAGGTTGAACGTCCGGTAGATGAGATACTCCAACACCACGTACTGCTCGTACTCACGCCGGTTCTGGCAGTGGGTGACGAGTTTGAGCCTGTCTTGGCCGCGAAACACGGTTCCCGCAGTGCGGTCGCGGGGAAACCGCACCCGAAGGGGTGGGAACGCACACACCGAGCGTTGCAGCCGGTTGTTCCCCCTGGTTTTGAGCTGGATGTCGAGTCGCGTGACGGCGCCGCTCGAGTCACCGACGATCAGCACCGCGGGATGGTACGAACTCTCCTGTTCGCGCTCCCTAAAGATCGTTCCCAGCGGAGCTTCGATCGTGAGGGTGAGCCGATCGTGCGATTGAAAGAGGGGATCTTCAACGGTTTGCGGTGAACACCAGCTCGGTGGCACGACGCCGAGCCCGAGGAGGGTCGCGACAACGACGCCCCTTCGGATGTTCGAGCCCTCCAGCAAGTTGGTGCCGCGCGTCTTCACGCTCGTGTGAATCCGCGGCAACGAGGCCGTCGTCTTACCTCGTCCGGCAGTTCTTCACGAACTCCTTCGTGACATCGTCCGGGTCGTCCAACACCTCGTAGAACTTGTCGAGAAACTCGATCGTCTTCTTCAGCCGTTTTTCTTCGAGATCGGGCTGCTCCTGGTAGAGCGCATAGATCGCGTCTTTGTTCTCTTGCAATTTTGCCACGGCGGCGTCGACGGTTTCGCGCGTCGGCTGGCACAGGCCGCGAAACAGCCGCTGGCGCACGTTCCGAATTCTGAGACTCGGCGCCGGCTTCGCGTACGGCGCATCCACGATCCCGGAGAAATCAAAATCGTAGGGAACCGGCAGGACCGGCCCGGCCATGGTGCCAAACAGCTTCACGTTGTGACAGCACTCGTCGTCGTCCGGCGGCGGCATGAACGCGGAGAAATCCGTATTACCGATCATATAGTTGAACAGATCGACGACGGCAATCTGCGCCGGGTCCATGAACTCCTGCGGGATCCCCGACGGAATGACCAACTGCTCCCACCCGCTCCGAGCGGCCAACAGATCGTCGTGCTCGATGAGGAATGCGTACTTCGTGAGCGGCTCGTCGTCTTCCTCGGTGTCCACATAGGTGATGCGCGCCAATCGGACACGTAGGCTCATGTCGGACAGCAGGTTGAACGCCCGATAGACCAGATATTCCTGCAACACGTACTGCTCGTAGTCGTCTTTCTTGTTCTGGCAGTGGGTGACGAGCTTGATTCCGTCCTGATGCGCGAATACGGTGTTCGCCACCGCCTTCCGTGGAAAGTTGAGCCGGATCGGCGGGAAGTTGCAGGTCGATCTATTCAACCGGAATTTCCCACGCGTCTTCACCTTGAAGTCGATGGAGACGGGGGTACCGCTGGCGTCCTCGTACTTCAGCACCGCCGGATGGTAGTTGCTCTCCTGCTTCCGCTCTTTGAATATCGTCTTGAACGGCGCCTCGATCGTAAATGACAGAACGTCGTGGGACGCAAACAGCGGCGCGTTGGCCGCCTCCTCTGCGGTGAGGCCGTTACCGCCTTCCGATTCGGCCTCCTGGTCAGCCGCCTGCGCCGATAACCATGAAACCTGGATGGCTAGTGCACCCACCACGCAACAGATCGTCCGGGTCATGGCTACCTCCGTAACTCCAGGGAACCCTCGACGCGGGTCTGGCTCCGCCCGCGTCACCAACCCACCAATAATGAAGCCCGAACCCCCCAGCGTAAAGCGTCTACCCCGCCCGATCCCTTCCTCCCATCCAACGGAACCGGGCGAACCCGTATCTAATCCGGGTGACTCCCTTGATTCGGAGGGCACACATGAGTCCGATTCCCACCCGGTCGATGGTCGCGTTCGCCGCCCTCGGCCTCGTGCCGCTCGCCGGCGACGAGTTCGTTCCGAGCGCCGACCGGAGCGGTCCCAACGCGCCCCGCACCGAACTCCGCGTCCAGCAGCGGCACGAGCTGGTGCTCGAACGGGACTTCCCCGCTCGGACGGGCGGAATCCTCTCCGTCAACGTACCCGGTGGCGACGTAGAAGTCCTGCCTGGCGCCGGCGGCGGCGTGGCCGTCAAGGTCTACGTATGGTCGCGGGATCGCACGTGGGGGCGATCGGTGTTCGAGCGAATGCGGTTCGTTGCGCGGGAAACCCGGGACGGCGTGCAGGTCACGGCCGACGACCCTCACATCCGGGACGAAGAGTGGCGGCGGCATCACGGGTTTTCCGTGCGGATCTCAATCGAGGTCCCGCCGACCTTCAACACCGAAATCCTGACGAGAGACGGCGACATCAGGCTGGGCGATCTGCAAGGGCAGATGGAGATCCGGTCGCACGACGGAGACATCGTGATGGGCCGCATCACGGGCCCCTCCATCTCGATTCGTACCGCCGATGGTGACATATCGGCGCGCGCGCTGTCGGCCGAAACCATCGAGCTCGAGACCAGTGACGGCGATGTCGACGTCCGGGCGGCGAGCGGCACCCTCCGCGTGTCCACCGGCGACGGCGACATTCGAATCTCACTCACGAATCCGAAGGAGGTTTGGCTGCGGACGCGGGACGGTGACATCTCGATCTACGCCGACCGCACCCTCCAAGCCGACCTCGACCTCTTCGGCGAAGACCTGCATCTCGAATCCGCGTTTCGGGTACAGGTGGGCCGCATCAGCGACCGCAGTGTCAGAGGGAGCATCAACGGCGGCGGTCCGCTGCTCGAAGCCAGAACGGTGGACGGCACCATCGCGCTCCGTCTTCGCTGACGTCGCGCAGACCGCTTCGCGGGTCGCCATTGCCCCTTCCCCGTTGCCGGGTCATTTTGGGTCACGACAACGGGAGGCACGATGGCGGACGAAGAAATCATCGTAGGAAGTTTTCCCAAGAACAATCGGGAAGACGTGCGGGTGTCACTGTCGAAATTCAAGGGCTACGACCTGCTCGGTGTTCGCGTGTGGTATAAGAGCGAGAACGACGCTCCCAAACCATCGAAGAGCGGTATCACCATTCGGGTCGAGATGTTGCCCGACCTCTTGGCCCTGATGCAGCAAGCAAGAGAGATCGCGCTGGAAAAAGGGCTGCTCGAAGCGGACGACTGACCTCGAGGTCCGCGACACCCAGCCAAGCGCCCCCCCCACGAGCAAACTAAGGTTTATCTCATTATTTTATTAGACTGACCTAAAATCTGACCGTTCGACCGGGAGCGGCCACCCGTGGCTCCGCGTCTAGCACCAGCGGACCCGCACTCGGTACCGGATTTCTACGGTTTCCCGAGCCGGCACCGTCACGCTGAACGAAAACGTGTTCGCATCCACCGTCGTTGACGGATGGCTGCTCGAAAGGATGTCCCAGTCGCCGCCGGCGGGCTCGACCACGAGGACGTCAGTGGCGTCGTCCTTATGATTGCGCAGCTCGATTTCCCAGGTGCTTTCACTCACACAACGGCTGATGACGTCGTAGGTCATCTGCCGGCGTTCCCCGACCACATCGAACGAGTCACCCATTTTGATCCGAAGGCGTTCGTCCCGCGGCGTGTGGTCGATGCGATCTTCCCCGATGAACTGCTGGGCGCCCGAGTTGTCGGCCTTGTAGACCCGCACGATTCCCCTGGGCAACGGGATCCCGAGTCCGTTGGCCTCCGTGTTCTGGAAATCCAAGTAGACCCCCACCTTTTGATTGGCCATGACCCCGAAGTTCGATGCGCGATAATAGTGACCGGCGCCCTCGAAGATGAGCCGCTTCTCGATCCCGATCGCGTCCGCCCCGAGTAACGTCACCTGTTTTTGCTCGTTCTGCAGCAGCGTCGTCGGACGATCGAGCGTGTACAAGTGATACTCGAATAAACTTTCCTCCTGGAACGCCCGCTCGACGACGGCCGCCTGCGCCAGATCACGCATTTGGGCACGACGGTCGCGGTCGGTGACACGCTGCACATCGCCCGCAACGAGCTTGAGGCGGGCGTTCTCATATGACGCGCCGCTCTGGTTCGTGAGCGTCACCCATCCCGTCAGGTCGCCACGGGAATCGTCCTCGTTCACGACCAGCACGTAGTCCGACTTCCAATTCAGATTGCGGGTGAGGTACGACACTTCCACCCGCTGCCGCTCGCGGCTGCTGTTCAACCGCCAAAGCAACGTCGGTTTGGCGATCAAGTTGTCCGGAATTTCGGGAAACGCGAAGCGCCCGGGATAGTCGTACGTAATCTCGTCACCGATCTTGAGAATCGGCCCCTCGTTGACGGCAAGGACTTCCGCCGCAAACTCTTGCTCCAGACCGGTGCTGGGGTTGGTACGATAGACCGTAACGGTCTTACCGACGTATTTCTCCAAGAGCTTTTGTGGACTCAAGAGATCGTATTGATAGTTCTGCTCCAAGATTTGGAGCCCACCTGCCTGCCCGACCGCCCTGATGTGGACGGTTTCAGGCTCGATCTCGGCGGCAACGTCACGAAATTCCAGATCGACCTGTCCTCGGGCGAGCGTCATGTCCCGCACTTCGCGCACCAGCCCGAAGTTTTGATTGTAGACCGTGATCGTCACCGCTTGTCGTTCTTCGCCCGTCGACTGGAACTGCCGGACACCTGCCCCCTGCCCGTGGAGGGCTGCCGGCTGGCTCATGACCCAGACAAAGCATCCCAACCACACGCCTCGCTTGCTCAAACTGTATGTTCGCGACCGCATTTCGG
>JBFIZG010000085.1:0-10778 GCA_041604955.1 Gemmatimonadales bacterium
GGCCTCGTCTTGGTGACCGGGCCCACGGGGTCGGGTAAGTCCACCACGCTGGCCGCGATCATCGACAGAATCAACCGCGAGCGGAACGGTCATATCATCACGGTAGAAGATCCGATTGAGTTCATTCACGAACACAAGCGGTGTCTCGTCAACCAACGGGAGGTCGGGACCGACACGCAGTCGTTTGCGAGTGCCCTGAAGTATGCCATGCGGCAGGATCCGGACATCGTGCTGATCGGCGAGATGCGGGATCTCGAGACGATTCAGGCCGCGCTCACGATTGCCGAAACGGGCCATCTCGCATTGGCAACGCTGCACACGAACTCGGCGGCGGAGACAATCAATCGCATCATCGACGTGTTTCCTCCGCAGCAGCAATCACAGGTCAGAGCACAGCTCGCGTTCGTGCTCGAAGGTGTGGTCACCCAGACACTGCTCCAGCGGTCGCGCGGAACTGGCCGCGTGCTCGCCGCTGAAGTGCTGATTTCGACGCCGGCGATTCGGTCGCTCATCCGTGACGACAAGGTTCACCAGATCTACTCGGCGATGCAGGCCGGGAAGAAACACGGCATGCAAACACTGAATGACGCTTTATACGCTCTATATATGGAACGCGAGGTCTCGTTGGAAGAGTGCCTCCGAGTGGTACCCGATCAGCAAGAATTCATGCGATTGATAGACGATGCGAAGGCGAACGGTCGAGCAATGGCGGCTCGACGCTAATTTGAAGGAGCGGATACATGCCGGTATTTGAGTACACAGCTCGGACGGCCACTGGCGACGAGCGGACGGGTACGCTGGAGCTGGCGTCCAAAGAGGACGTCGTCGCACACCTTCGAAAGAATCGGATGACCGTGGTGCGGATTCGAGAGAAGCAAAAGAAGGCAAAGGGCAAGTCGATTCCCACACGGGACATGGTGGTGTTCACCCGCCAGTTTGCGACGATGGTGAATTCCGGGCTGCCGCTTGTGCAGGCGCTCGACATCTTGGCGCAACAGACCGAAAACAAGGCGCTCTCCGCCACGACCCGTCAAGTGGTGTACGACGTCGAGTCCGGGAATACCCTCGCTGACGCGCTGGACAAGCATCGAAAGGCATTTAGTTCGCTGTACGTCAATATGGTTGCGGCGGGGGAAGCCGGCGGAATCCTCGATACCATCCTCCTTCGGTTGGCGACGTTCCTCGAAAAGAACGACGCCATTGTCCGCAAGGTGCGGGGAGCGATGGTGTACCCGGCGGTGATCTTCGGCGTAGCGGTGACGGCCGTCGTCGTGCTGCTGGTATTCGTCATCCCGACGTTCCAGCAGATGTTTGCGCAAGTGAACCTCGAGTTGCCGCTTCCGACACGAATCGTGATCGGAATGAGCGCCGTGCTGCAATCGTACTGGTGGCTGTTTGGTGCCGCCGGCGTCGGAGCGGTTCTCGGTACTAAGTGGTACTACGGCCAGCGAAACGGGCGACTAATGATCGACCGGTTTCTCCTGCGAATGCCGGTGCTCGGTGATCTGCTCCGGAAATCGGCTATCTCGCGATTCACCCGGACGCTCGGCACCTTGCTGTCCTCGGGTGTGTCCATCCTCGACGGGCTCGAGATCACCGCGCGGACAGCCGGCAACAGGGTCATTCACGACGCAATCATGGAGTCACGCGGATCGATTGCCGGCGGTGACACGATCGCGGGTCCGCTCCAAAAGTCGGGCGTGTTTCCGCCAATGGTGACGTCGATGATCGCGGTTGGTGAAGCCACCGGTGGTTTGGACGAGATGCTCACCAAAATCGCCGATTTCTACGACGACGAGGTGGATGCGGCGGTCAGCACGCTGCTGTCGCTCATGGAACCGGTCATGATCGTGGTGCTTGGCTTGGTCGTGGGTGGCATGATCGTGGCGATGTACCTACCGATCTTCGATATGATCGGAGCGGTGGATTCCTAGCAGCGGTTGTAGGTAAGACGGTGAAAACGGGGCGTGCCGATGACCGGCCGCCCCGTTCTCGCCCCTGAAAGAGCAAGATCTGATTCTGTGACACGGGTGCGCCGACGCCCGCGAGGCGGGCGCTCAGCCAGCAGGAACGGATCCGTGGCCAACAGTGTCGCGTTCGAGACCCTCCGTTCTTCGAATGGCGGCACCTGATACCCAGGGACAGCTCACCCATGCGTTGGCGGACTGAACAGACATCGCGACTGCGAGCTTCGGGGTTCCCGAGTGCACTCGGGTTCGTCCGTTGGGCGTGTGTCGTGCGGATCGTCGTCGCCGGTGTGACGCTGGCCGCCGCCGTCATCGCGGGGCCCGAGGTGCCCGCCGCCACCATCGGGACCCTGGTGGCAGCCGCGGTGGGGAGCCTCCTGATCGGCGGGTACGTGGTCTGGTATCTCAGTCGCGGCCATGGGCGGATGAGACGGGCGTACTTGTACGCCCAGGCGATGTTCGACCTGGCCCTGGTGACGGTCGTCGTTCACTTCACCGGGGGGGTCGACAGTCAGTTCCCGGCGCTCTACGTGTTGGTGATCGCCGTGAGCGCCGTGCTCATGCCGCTCTCGTCCAGCCTGGTCGTCACGTCGCTCGGAATCACCCTGTATGTCACGGACATCGTCTTCTTCCATTCCGCGCAGATCGACGCGGCCATCGGATTTCAGGTTGTCGTGTTCGTGAGCGTGTTCGTGGCAATAAGCGTGATCGCCAGCCGCGCACACGTTGCGGGAGTCGAGCGTCATGAGCTGGAGCAAGAGGTCCGTCGCCTGACACTCGAGGCCAGCGACATCCTCGAAAACATTCGCTCCGGGATCGTCACCGTCGACGGTGACGGAACGTTGATCTATACCAATCCAGCTGCGCTGGAGTTGCTGGGTCTCAAGGGACGTCCAGTCCTCGGGCAATCGTTTCCGAAACTGCTATCGGGTCGCTCACGCGAGCTGTGGGACGTCATCGAGGCCACCCAGCGAATGAGACTCAAGACGCAACGAATCGAGGGCTGGGTGCGGGTTGACGACCGCGCGTTCCCTATTGGTGTGACCACGACGGCCCTCAACCTCGCCGACGAGGGTCCCGTGACCGTCACCGCAATCTTCAGCGACATCTCGGGCCAGAAGCGCATCGAGGAGCTGCACGTACGAAATGGTCGGCTCGAAGCCGTCGCGGAACTGTCGGCGTCACTCGCGCACGAGATCAAGAACCCGTTGGCGTCGATTCGGTCTTCAGTCGAACAGCTGGCACAGTCCGAACGGGCCACCGCCGACGAACGGTTTCTCGCAGATTTGGTCGTCCGGGAGAGCGATCGGCTCAGTCGATTGTTGAACGACTTCCTGGACTTCTCGAGGGTTCGAGTCGTCGAGGCGTCCGTGCTCGACCTCACGGAAATCGCGCGCGGCGCCGTCGACGTGGTCCGACTGCATCCCGACTGCCAGCCCAACACGCCGATTGAGGTGACGGGTGTTACGGCGCTCGTCGAGGGAGATGCCGATCTCCTACATCAGGTTGTTGTCAATCTGATCCTGAACGCCGTCCAGGCGTCTGGGGGACGGGCGCGCATCACCGTCGAGGTGCGCGAACCCGACGTGACCGACGTGCCGGGTGGACTCCCACACGACACGTGTCTGATGTTGCGCGTGAGGGATGAGGGACCGGGTGTTCCACCAGAGCTGGTGGAGCGTCTTTTCGATCCGTTTGTCACGGGGCGAGTGGGCGGTACGGGACTCGGATTGGCTATCGTGCAACGGGCCGTCCAGGCGCATCGCGGTGCTGTTTGGGTCGACTCGACCCCGGGTGAAGGGACGATGTTTACCATACTCATTCCGGCAAAAGCCGTCTTGGAGGTAGCCGCTTGACCCAGTCGCAACCGAATATTCTCGTAATCGAGGACGAATCGGGACTGTTGGATTCGCTGAGGATCTTGCTCAACAATTCCGGGTTTCGCGTCGACATCGCACAAGGAGGCAAGGCAGGCGTACAGGCGCTTCAGACGGCCATGCCCGACATCGTGCTGTCCGATGTGAGAATGCCGCAGGTGTCCGGCATCGAAGTGCTCGAGACCGCACGGAATCTCGATCCCGAAATGCCGGTCATCTTGATGACCGCGCAGGCCTCGCTCCAGAGTGCAATTCAGGCCGTCAACCAGGGCGCCTTTTACTACATCCAGAAACCGTTCGCCAATGACGAGCTGGTTGCAATCTGTCGCAGGGCGGCGGAGCATCGCGCCCTCCGTTCGGAGAACAAGCAGCTCAAACGCGAGATCCGCCGTCACAAACGATCGCGCGTTGTCAAACCGCTCGGAAAATCGAAGCGCTTCGGCGAAGTCTTGAAGCTCGCCGAACAGGTGGCACCGACCGATTCCACCGTGCTGGTGCTCGGCGAGAGCGGGACCGGGAAAGAAGTGGTGGCCCGGTACATCCACGAATATTCCGACCGGAGCGACGGCCCGTTCTTTTCGATCAACTGCGGCGCGCTGCCGGAAAGCCTGCTGGAGTCCGAACTCTTCGGACACGTCCGAGGATCCTTCACGGGTGCGGTCCGTGACAAGCAGGGCTTGTTTATGGCGGCTCGGGGTGGTTCGTTCTTCCTGGACGAAATTGCGGAAATGAAGCCGTCGACGCAGGTCAAGCTGCTCAGGGTGTTGCAGGAACGCGAGGCGCTGCCAGTGGGAGGCACCACGCCGATTCCAGTGGACGTACGGATCATCGCGGCGACGAACCAGAACCTGGACGAAGAGATCCGTCGTGGACGGTTTCGCTCGGATCTCTACTACCGGTTGAACGTGATCACGCTCCATCTGCCACCGCTCAGAGAACGGCGGGAAGACATTTCCTTGCTGGCCGATGCCTTCTTGCAGCGCGTCGCCGACGAGTCGGGAGAGCCAGTGAAGCAATTGTCGAACGACGCGCTGGAGACCATTTTTTCGTATGATTGGCCGGGGAACGTACGGGAGCTGGAGAACGCGTTGGAACATGCGGCCATCCTCACTCGGCGCGGTGAGATCACGGTTGGCTCCCTGCCGGAACGTATCACAGAGCGGAAGACCGAGCCGCTGGTGGCCGATCGCGCCCCACAGAATCCGACGCTCGAAGTGATCGAGCGTGCGTACATTACATGGGTCTTGCAAGCCGAGGGCGGGAACAAGACGCGGGCCGCGGAGATCTTGGGAATCGATCCCTCGACGCTGTATCGCAAGCTCGCACGGTATGAAATCGAGTCCGGATAGCTCCTCGGTTCCCTCAGACACAATCGGCGCTGCCACGCTGCATGAAATGGCGGCGGCACCAGCATTCAATCGGTGGATGTACGACCGCCTCGCACGGTGGATCGGACAACGGGTCCTCGAAGTGGGCTCCGGCATCGGCAATATGTCCCAGTGGTTCGTCGACAGAGACCACGTCGTACTGACCGATCGCGATCCCGCCTATCGCGAGGAATTGCGACGCCGGTTTGGCGGTCGCGACAACGTCACCGTTCGAGAGTTGTCGCTGCCGGACGTGCCGCCGGAGCTGCGAAACGACGGTTTCGACAGCATCGTGTGCTTGAACGTGCTCGAACACATCGACGATGACGTGGCTTCGCTCGAGGCCATGCGCAGTCTCCTGAGACCCGGCGGCCGTCTCGTGTTGCTGGTCCCGGCGCTCCAGTCGCTGTACGGGTCGCTCGACGAGTCGCTCGGACACTTCCGCCGATACTCCACCGCGCTGCTTCGGTCGCGTTATAGGGAAACCGGGTTCGCAATGGCCCGCCTCGAGTATTTCAACCTCGCCGGGATTCCGGGATGGTGGATCGCCGGCCGAGTGCTGAAACGAACGGTCATTCCCACCGGGCCGCTGGCGATCTACGACAAACTCGTTCCGGTGTTTCGTTGGGAACGATGGCTGCCGCTGCGCGTAGGCCAATCGCTGATTGCGATCGGAGTCCGGACGGAATGAACGTCCCCGGCGATTGGAACGATCTCACGCTCTCCACGATCATTCCCGTATTCAATGAAGCAGAGAGTCTCGAAGCATCCATCGAACGCCTGCACACGGTTCCGCTCCGCCTCGAAATCGTCGCGGTGAACGACGGGTCAACCGATGGGAGTCGGGAAATCCTGGATCGGCTCGTCGAAACGGGACGAGTGCATAAGGCCATACACCAGCCGCGGAACATGGGCAAAGGGGCTGCCGTGCGCGCTGGGATCGAGGCGGCGACCGGTCACGTCATCGTCATTCAGGATGCCGACCTCGAGTACGATCCGAGCGAATTTCCTGTGCTCCTCGATCCGATTCGGCTCGGAAAGGCCGATGCCGTCTACGGATCGCGTTTTCATGGAGGCCCCCGTCGAGTGTTGTTCTTTTGGCACTCGGTCGGGAACCGCTTGCTCACGCTCATGTCGAACATGTTGACCGACATGAACCTCACCGATATGGAAACCTGTTACAAAATGGTTCGGGCCGACCTGCTCAAGTCGCTCCCACTCGTGTCCAAACGATTCGGGATCGAGGTCGAGTTGACGGCGCGGCTGGCGAAGGTCGGGGCGCGAGTGTGGGAAGTTCCGATCAGCTACAGCGGACGCACGTACGCTGAAGGCAAAAAGATCGATTGGCGAGACGGCGTCGCGGCGCTCTGGCACTTGATTCGGTTCAACGTCTTCACGCGAAAGCCGCGGCGGTCATGACGGGAACCGTGGCGCGGGCGATTTGGCTCAGCATCGGCGCGATACTCCTCGTCTTCCCGCTACTCCCGATCCCGGAGTGGGTACAGGCGCCGGATCGCGGCCCACAGTGGACGAACCACCTGTCCCTGTGGGCGATCGGCTTGACGGTCGTCGCGCTCACGGCGCTCGGTGTGGGACGTCTCACACACGGGACACGGTTTCGACCCGTACGACTGCCGCACGTCGGTCACGGACCGATCGTTCTATCGCTCGCTGTGGCGCTGTTCGTGGTTTCGGGGCTGGCGATGCAGAGTGCCTTTTCCGGCACCCCGCACCTGACAGACGAAGTTGCACAGCTTTTCCAGGCGCGCGTGTTTGCCTCAGGCCGCCTCGCCGCACCCTCACCCGCTCTCCCCGAATTCTTTCTCGTAGCGCAGACGACGCTCACCGAAGCCGGATGGGTCTCCCAGTATCCACCTGCTCAGTCAGCGCTCCTCGCCGTCGGCATGCTCTTCTCGGCCGAGTGGTTGGTGAATCCGCTGCTTGGCGGGCTTGGGGTCGTGCTCGTGTACGTCCTTGCGCGTGGCCTGTACGGACCCACGACCGCGCTGGCTGGCGCCGTCTTGTGGGCTGCGTCCGCATGGGTCTTGTTCATGTCGGCGACATTCATGAACCACGTGAGCACCGTGACGTTTGCTCTGGCGGCTTGGGCCCTCGTCCTGGGTGTTCACAAACCGAAGGGGTGGCACTACGCGGCAGCTGGATGTCTCGTCGCGGCCGCGTTCTTGGCGCGGCCCCTCGATGCAGTTGCCACGATGATCCCGCTCGGGGTCTGGTTGGGTGTTCACCGCCGCTTCTCGGCGTTGGTGTGGATCGCTGTGGGTGCCGTTCCGCTCGCGGGGGTGTGGGCATACCTCAACTGGAGGCTCTACGGCAGCCCATTAGCGATGGGGTACGCCGTCCTCTATGGTCGTGACGTCGGTCTCGGGTTTGGCATGGATGCGTGGGGACGTCCGTTTACACCCTTCACGGCCCTTAGCAACGCGGCCGTCGCCGTTCGCCGACTGCACATCTACCTGTTCGAGTGGCCTATACCCGCTTTGCTCCCGCTGGGGCTGTGGGCGTTGTTGGCCCGGCAGCGTTCCACCAGCGACCTGGCGGTGGCGACCGGGATTCTGGCCGCGCCCGTGCTGTACTTCTTCTATTGGCATTCCGGATTTTATCCCGGGCCACGCTTTTACTACTTGGCCGCTCCATTTTTGATCATTGGTACGGCCCAAGCTGGGTGCCATGCGTGGGCTAACGTGCGCCGGCGAATTCGATGGGGGATTCGATGGGATGCGGCGCTGGTCACCGCGACGGTGCTTGTGCTGGTGTGGAGTGCGGTGAGCCTGGTCCCAAGCCGATGGTCGGCGTATCAAGGACAACTCGCCACACTCAGCCAGAATCCACTCGACGAATTGCATCAACGCGGCGTGTCGCGCGCACTGGTATTGGTACCCGAGAGCTGGAGCAGCCGGGTCGCAACCAAGCTTTGGGCGCTCGGTGCGCGCCCGGGCATCGTTGAACGGGCCTTTGCCCGTGTGGACGGGTGTGAGCTCGATCGTCTCACGCGCAGACGGCCCGCCGAACCGGCTGAGGTTACGCAGGCGCTCGAAAGGCTGATTCGGAACAGCGACCCGCCCGCCCCGCGTGTGCCGGATTGGCCCGATCCTGCGCTACGCCTGGACCCGGCCAAAACGCAGGATGCAGGGTGCCGCCTGGAAATGCGACGTGACCTGAAGGGCTTCACGTTGTACGGCCACCTGGCGTGGCGGAACCCGATCGGTTTGGACGATGGGATCGTGTTCGCCCGCGACCGATACGACGAGAACGACAAACTGTTCGACCGGTACGCTGGGTGGCCCGTGTGGCGCTACGCTCCACCGCCGGAGCAACCCGGCGCCCCGCCGGTGCTTGCCGGACCGCTCGTGTTCCCCGACGAGGGGACTCGATGAACGACAGCGCGCGCTTCAGTCCCACGACACTCGCCGTATTGATCCCGGCGGCAGTCGCGGTACTCGTTGCCCTGCCGTCGATCGGCAACGGGTTTGTGTACGACGACAATTGGGTAATCGAGGGTCACGAGGTCGTGCATAGCTTGAGCGCACCCGGCGAGCTTCTGCGTGCTCCATATTGGCCGGGCGGCGTCATCTGGCGGCCAGTCGCGCTGATGGGGTACGCGCTCCAATGGGCAATTGGTGACGGAAGCCCTCTCGTGTTTCATGGCGCGAGTATCCTCATGTATGGGGTTCTGAGCGGGCTGGTCGGGCTGCTGGCGGCGCGGCTGTTCGACGATCGGATCGGCGTGTTCGCCGGTGTCCTCTTTGCCGTGCATCCAGTTCATGCGGAGGTGGTCGCAAACGTCGTTGGCCAAGCCGAGCTCCTGGCGGCAATCGGATACGTCGTGGCACTCCTGGCGGCGATGGCGCGGAGCAGGAACGAGAACGTGGTCCTCCGTGCCGGTCTGCTGATCGCTGCGTGCTCCGCGTTGGCCTTTGGGTTGGGTGGAAAGGAGCATGTCGTAACGATTCCCGGCGCGTTGTTGGTCGTCTGGTGGATCAGCGGTCGCAATCGGGGTGTCCCCTTTCACGTACAGGCGCGCCGTGAATGGCCGGTACTCGCCGGATTTGTGGCTGTCATCGGCGTCTACTTGATTTTCAGAGCAGAGCTTGCGGTCTCGGTGACCAATGCCGGAGGAGTGGCGGCCGTCTTCGAGCAACGTTCGGCGCTGGGCCGCGGAATTGTGATGCTGCCCGTATCGCTCATCTGGCTCAGAGTGCTCTTCGTCCCGATCTGGCTCTCGGCAGACTACTCGATCCAGCATCTGGTGCCGCAACCGAATTTTGGAGGAGTGCACGCGGCGGCCGTACTCCTGTGGACGGCAATCGCGGTGCTCGCTTGGCGGTTTCGCCACAGCATGCCGGCGCTCTTGGCCGGATGCCTGTTGTTTGCCGTCATGATTTCGGTCGTTTCGAGTGTTGTGGTCCCGCTGGAGATCCTGTTTGCCGAACGATTCTTGTTCCTGCCGTCATTGGGTTGGGCGATTGCCGTGGCCGGGGTCGTGTTGTCCGTCCGTGAACACCCGGTTCCACGGGTTCGCCAGGTGGCGTGGGCCGGAGCCGGGGCGGTTGCGATACTCTTCGGCGTCCGAGCCGCCGAACGCGCCACCGTGTGGCGGAGCAATGACGTCTTCTTCGAAAACCTCTCGAAAGACGCGCCCCTGTCGTATCGGGGCCATTGGGCGGCGGGGGTCGACGCCTTTCAGCGGGGCGACAGCGTGCTCGGCGAGCGGGAGATGAGGACGGCGATCCAGCTCAATCCTCATCGTGCTGATCTGCTCGAACAGCTCGGCCGGATCTACGCCGCCTCCGGCCGACATGAGCCGGCCATCCCCCTATTGGCCCGGGCAGTGGAGCTGGACTCGACGCTACTCCAATCCTCCCTTGCTCTTGCGGTCTCGCTGGCGAGAACCGGGAGACCCCTCGAGGGCCTTGATGTCCTTGATCAGGCGTCCGAGATTCATGGAGAGGTGCCGGGCCTGCTGCTGGTTCAGGGGGAGGTGTTCAAGCGGGCGGGTCAACCACGCGACGCCCTCGACGCCCTGCGCCGCATGATTCAGCACCAACCGACGGTCTGGCGGATTCGCCTGATGGCCGCCGAAGCCGCTGCTTTGGCCGGTCTCTGTGAGGAGGCGTATACACACCTCGATGCGGCTCGGGCGGGGGCTCGAGGAACGGGGCTCACCGATGTGGAGGCCGTCAGTTCGTGGGTGGCGAATGGCAACGCACTTTGCAAATAGCCGCCGTGTACGAGGCCATTCCGACGGGCATAGCAGGTGGTTGTGGCATCTGTAACTTGTTGTTTTTATTAAGGTTATAATGGCGTGACCTGGCTGGCATGGCGGTTGCGTCTGAAGAAGCGCAGTCAAGGTGGGCCCTAACAATTACGGGCCAAGAGCACATTCTTCCAATGGAGGGACTGGACATGGTCCGGAACACAAAGGGTTTCACGCTGATCGAGCTGCTGATCGTCGTGGTGATCATCGGTATTCTTGCCGCAATCGCCATTCCGAAGTTCGGCTCGACCAAAGACAAGGCGTACATCGCCGCAATGAAGAGCGATCTCAA
>JBFIZG010000086.1:0-10760 GCA_041604955.1 Gemmatimonadales bacterium
AGGACGTCGTCCTCAGTGCGATAAACGTGACCCAGGTAACAGACAATCGGGGTCCCTTGCCATACCTACTATGTGTCCGACGCGACCAATCTCCAGAAATCCGGATCGTGCCAGTGCAAGACTCGAAGCCAACGTCAGAGACGCCTCGGAATCTCAGCGGGCGACATCTGTTTCTCGGATTGAGTGGTCTGGTATTGGTGCTCTTGGGAACGACGGTTCCGCTTCGCGGCCAACCCGATGTCCCACGCCATTTGGTTCTCGACCCTGTCGTCGAAACGAAGCTCCAACTGCTCGCCGGAGGCCTCCACACCGAGATCGTGCTCTGTCTTCACGGCATCGTGGAACGAGACTCGGCGCGCGTGACCGACTTCACGATGCCCGAGCCGCGGCTGTCGACCTTTCAACGATCCAGGTTCCTACCGTGTTCGAAGAAGACCCTTGGTGTGTGGCACAATCACCCGCTCGTCGAGGTTGCGACGACGGTCGCAGGACACCCGGGACGATCCAGGGATGAGGTCTTGCCCGTCCGTCCCCGCGACCTCTGTGCGTTGTCGGGTAAGGACATCACAACTTCGGCCCGTCTCGGTCACTCGTTCACCGTCGTGGCCGTCGACTCCGCCACCTGGTGTTGGTGGACTCGCGACCAGGTACAGCAGCTCGTCAGACAGAAAGCCACCCAGGGCAGACAACTACCGGGTCAGGGAAGTTCGTGAGGACGAAACGGTCCGAGCAAGTTGTGTGGTGATCGGTGAGATAGCGGGTCGGCGCTCAGGTAGCCTGCTTTTCGGTTCCAAAACACACGCTCCCGGTACAACCGTACAGCCGGTTACGGCGTGCCCTGTACCCTCTCCATCGCCCGCTTGGCCATCCGGTCGACCAATCCCGGTGCGACGACTTTGAGGAAATGTCCGACTCTGCCTCGGAGGGACATGATCACCTCTCGCTTCCGTTTGCCGGATGCGTTGATGATCGCTCGCGCGCACACCTCCGCGGACATGAACTCGCCCTCGCGAGCCGGGTAAATACCGACTGGCTGGCCGTCCGCGCCGAGCGCTCGATCGCGCACTTCGGTTTCGACGAAATCGGGATACGCCATCGTCACGCTCACACCGTGATCCATCAACTCGATCCGTAACGAATCAAACAGACCCGCCATCGCGTGTTTGCTCGCAGCGTACACCGTACGCATCGGCACGCCAGCCAGTCCCGTGAGGCTCGAGATGCCCACGATGCGGCCCTGCGTCTTCTTGAGGTGGGGGATCGCGTAGAACGTGCAGTAGACACATCCCAAATAGTTCACGTTCATCACACGAGCGGGAAGCGTGAGATCGCGGAGGTCGTCGAACCGCGCCATCATCGAAATGCCGGCATTGTTGATGAGCGTGTCCAGCCGGCCGTACTCGTGCACGGTACGGTCGATGAGACGCCGGCACTGCTGGTCCTCCGTGACATCCGTCTGGACGGCAATCGCGGTGCCACCCCGATCTCGGCAGGCAGCCGCGACCGCCTCCAGTCGGGACTGATCGCGCGCGCCCAGCGCCAAGAGGGCACCGCGATCGGCGAGTTGCGACGCCATTTGACGCCCGATCCCGCTCGAGGCGCCGGTGATGATCACAACGTTGTCTTTGAATGGATCAGTCATTGGCTCGTCGTATCGGCCGGGTGAGACAAGTCGGGCCCCCGGCGCCCTTCATGCAGATCTCGGTTCCCGAAACCACATGAACCTCCACACCTGCATCTTCCAACCGGGCGCGCGTAACCGGATTCCCATCCAACATTATACAGGTACGAGGCCGCACGGTGAGCACATTGCCGCCCAACGTTCCGAATTCTTCGTCCGGCACCTCGACCAGATCAATACTACGTGATAACAGGGCTTCGCGGAATGGCACCGAGAGGAGAGGTGAATAGACGAGAGCCAGATCGCGGTCGATAGGGCTCAGGACGGACATCAGGTGGAACACGTCGCCAGGTCCACGCCAGTGCGGAAGCGGTACCACGATCACGTCACCGGCTGCGTTCCCAATCAGCTCGCGGAGCTGGCGAATGCCTTCCGAGTTCGTGCGATAGCCCCGACCGACCGCGAGTGTGTCGTCGCCGATCCAGACCACGTCCCCACCCTCGAGGAGCCCATCTCCCGTGATCGCGCCAATCACCGGTACGCCCATCGCCGCATACGCGCGATCGTGCGCGATCGGCTCTTCCCTCCGTAACTGCTTCCCCATATTGCAAAGAATGGCGCCGCGGTCACAAAGCACGGACGCATCGCGCGTATAGATCGAATCCAGTCCTAGCCCTTCACCTCGGAGATACTCGATCCGAACTCCAAACCCCGTCAGCACCTCCTCGAAGCGATAATACTCTGCAATAGCCCTTTGCACGTCGGGTGGCCCTGCAAACCCGAACTCGACCCAAGTGCGGTTTGTCAGCTCCTGGCTTTCAAACGCGTCACGTGCGTGCCGGAGCAAGACACGTTCGAGGGGCCCGACTTCGGTGTGACACCAACGCATCACGCGCCTCGCCCCGCCGTCCATCGTGCCCGTCGTTCGTCGACCATCACGACGTCGACGTTCATGGTGGAGGGTGTAAGCGATCGGATCCGCTCTGCACGGAGTACGTCACGGTATTCACTGGCGACCTTCCCGTGAATTCGAATCTTCAGGACGGCGTCACTTGGGCTCCCCCGGATGGCCTGCCTGATCTCGGATTCCAGGGACTCTCCCTCCCTTGCCGTCGCGTTGAGTTCCTTGACGATCATGGGACGGGCCGGCAATTCACAAAACCGCCAATGCGTCAGCACGCCCCCGGCCGCGCCATTGGCATCCAGCTCTATGAACAGATACCCCTTGGACTCGTCCTTTTCCGCAAACGACGTACGTTCGATCGAACCGGGATAGAGCACCGGTGCCGGGAGGGCCCGACCCCCAAGATCGATCATCAACACCTGATGGCGATGAATATGTCCCGAGAGTATGGCGGCAAAGTGCGATGGAACGTCGGCGCCTTGGACGACATCGCTGTTGTTTCGGAACACGTAATCACCTGGCCCAACCGTGGCGCCCTCGAAACAATGATGTACGCACAGTAGCCGTACGTCCGCCGCCGTGTCACTCCAGCGGGTGGCAGCGACCAGCTGCTTGAACTTCCCGCGCACTCCCTCACGGACGTACGGAAACCCCGAGAGCGCCAAACGCAGCCCGTGGAGTTTGGCGACAAACGTTTGGGGTCGGTGAAAAATATGAATGTGCGGGTGCAGCCCGAGCATCCCATGCGGTATGTGAGAGCGTTCGTGATTGCCCGGTACCAGGTACACGGGCACCCCAGCATCTGCTACTCGCTTGAGCGGACTGAATGCTTGCTGCACCAGCCTGGGTGGCACGCGACTCCGATAGAATAGGTCGCCCCCGTGCACGATGAAGTCCGCACCAAGCGCGAGCGCATCGTTGAGCGCCCGCTGGTAGTTCGCGAAGAAGTCATGGCCGCGACGCCGCCGCACGATACGCGGCCGGAACGGCAGGTCGAAACCCAGATGGGTATCGGCGAGGAACAGCGCTCGGATCATTGTGAACGCAATCTAGGCCGGAGACGGGAAAAGCGCGTGACGTGGCGCCGATCGGAGGCCGCTAGCGCTCGGGTTGTTTCGATCCTGCCGCAGTATAGTGGGACGCGGCTGGAGGTACCGACGGCCCATGCGCGACGTGGGAGACGCACATGGGCCCGCCAGCCCGCGGTACGGCAAGCTCCCCGCGTCTACTCGTCGGTGGCTTTGACCGCGTTCTCGAGAATGCGGTCGATATGTTTCGATTTGATCGGACCGTCTACCGTGCGCACCGACCGGAGCGAGATGACATTGCTCGGATAATCGTAGTATTTGCTGTCGGACAGCCCGCCATTTGGACCCAGCTCCACCAAGAGCCCCGAGCCTCCTTGCATGTCCAGGCTGATCGCCAGCACCCAGCTCCCCTCTTGCTTCCACTGTTGCCGGACCGCGTACACACCGGGACGATCGGTCTTGGCGAACTCGAGTTGAACCGACTGCCGCTTCCCCTTCACGACACCCTCCGCAGTCCCACTCAGCGGGAACCGCGCCGCATTCTCGTGATAGTACGTGTGCACGACGAACGCGGCGCCGCGGGTCGTTGGGTCCATCGGATTCGCTGGGAGCTCGAGCGAGATCCATGGAGCACCCACCGGCACCGGCCGGTTCGTCGCCGCGATCAACAGAACAGCCGCCAGGAGCGGCGACAGTAACACTATGGTCTTGCGTGACATTTCGGACCTCCCGTAGGTGACGAGACTGATTCGCTGATAATAGGACGTCACCGGGACGCCGATGGTTTGGATGCTGATCTTGAAAAGGAGTTAGGATTCAGGGGTGAGGGGTGAGCGCCCTCCCACCCCTACCTCCTCGCTCCTCACTGCTAGCCCCTATTTCTCAGCTGCCTGATTTTCACGACCCCCTTGAAGCTCTTGATCTTGACCTGTGTCCCACCACCGCCGACCGAGAACGTCCGTCCCGTTGCATCGCTCAAGCTGTTTTCGACGGCTCCCGCGACACTCAAGACGTCAAAGTCTGCACGCTGGTTGGGATCGAGAGCGAGATCGATCGTTCCACTGTGACTCTCCACGTACAGCGAGCCCTCTCGGCTGAGGCTGCCCTCGAACGAAATGTCACCGGACACCGAGGTCAGCTCCGTCTCCCACACTTCGAGCCCAAACACCTGTAGCGTGCCGCTGACAGTTGACACGTCGAGATACCCCCGTGCTTCGCGCACCGTGATGTCGCCGTCGACGGTCTTTGCTCGCGCTACCTTGGTCGAGACATCGAGGTCGACGTCACCGCCCGCAGACTCGGCATACACCGTCCTAATGGGCCCGCTGACCCGAACATCGCCCGTCTGCGATTCAACATCGGCCGAGCCCTGAACTCCCGAAACCTGGATCGACGCTTCCACCGTCCGCACCGCAACAGAACTCTGTCTGGGGACGCGAACTTCGATCGCACTTGGGTCTACCGGCTGGAGCGAACTGCTCGTTGGCGCGGTCACACGGATGCTCGTCTCGCGACCACCGACCTGGAAGTCGATCTCTGCGCCTTCGGCGATCGTGCCGGCAATCGCGATCGTGTCTTTGCTCCAGCCGGTGATACGAACGGAGCCAACGGCGTTCGAGATTTTGACCGTGCCTTCGCGCGCTGCGGGTCGACGTTCGTCGATGGGACGTTGCGCCAACGCCGTACTCGCACCCAGCACCATGAGTCCGGCAAGAACGCGAGCAACCCTCATCGACATACGTCAGCTCTCGAAGGCCATGCGGTTGGCCTGCTGAAGCAAATCGAGCTTCTTTCGATAGATCCCAGACAACATTTCAACGACGTCGACATCTTGCGGCCTCTTTGCGAGAGCGGCACGCGTCTCACGAATCGCTGCGTCGATGACACGCAAGTTCTTCTCAATCAGGACCTGGACCTCGGGCGTCAACGATTCCCACGCCAGCGCTAACTCGTCCTCGAGCTGGGCGACTGCCGTGGTGTACTCCACCTCCGCCTCCACGAACTGTATGAGGGCGACGCCCGAAGTGACAGACGCGGCTCGAGACGTCATCGCAAGTCTATAGGAAACGGTCGCGCTTGCCACCACCAGGATGATCGCGGCAGCAGCTAACACGTATCGGGCCGACCAGAGTGTCCGCTCGAACACGCCCCGGTTCCCGAGGCGTGCATCAATCCCCGGCCAAAGGTCTGTCGGCGGTTGAACGGTCGGCGAAAGCGCGTGGAGGGCCGAAAGCAGTGACTCGAGCCGCGACGTCTCCTCGGCGCATTCGGAACAAACGCGCAGGTGGCTTTCGACAGCACCGGACGCTGGGGCGTCCAGGCTCCCATCGACGTAGTCCTGCAAAAGTTCTCGCACCGCATCATGATTCACGATTCCAGCGCCTCCCGCAGGAGTTTCCGGGCTCGATGCAACTGCGCCTTTGACGTACCCGGTGCAATCCCGAGCAACTCCGCGATCTCTCCGTGCCTATAGCCTTCGATGTCATACAGCACCAACACTTCGCGAGCCCCAGTTGGCAAAGATTCAAGGGCACGATCGAGATCGATTCGCCCGCCCTCACAATCGCCCTGGCCAAGTGACAGGGCCGGGCCCGCAGCCGCCGTCTCACGCGCGGCCCGCCTGACTTCGGCCCTTCGATAGCTCAGCACCAGATTCACGGTCAGCCGGTGCATCCACGACGAGAACGCGCTATCCCCGCGAAACGTTTTGAGCTTCTCCCACGCCCGCACAAAGACATCTTGCGTCAGTTCGTCGGCCAGGGCGGCATCGGCAGTCAATCGGAGACACAGGGCGTACACGCGTCCGACGTTCTCCCGGTAGAGATGCTCAAAGGCCGACCGATCGCCGTTGCCCGCCCGGCGGACCAGATCGTTCATGTCAGCGGTTCGCCATGCTATCCGTCCCCAGAGCCGAGGCGAGGGTCATCTGTGTGCTTATAGGACGCCGCCGGCGCCGATTGGGTTTGAACCCGCTGGAAACCGAAGGCTCAGCCCCCGGTCTCAGTGCCAAGGACGATCGTTCGGCGAGCGGTACCGCCTTTTTCAGACCGAACGACGAGCTGGAGGCGGGGATTTGTCCCCGTCCGGCGAACGGTGAATTCGAGCAGTCGTCTCGCAGATGTAGCTCCCTGGGGATCCCGTGCATCCCGGCCGCCTCGGAGGTGTCCCAGTTCGATGCGCCGTTGGCCCGCGACGAGTTCGGCGTCGCGCACGTCAACAGTTGCCCTGACCGGAACGGCCACCTCGGCATCAATGGCGCGCTGCGTGAGGTTTGTCGGAAGGTATCCGGTGTTGCGCACGACGGCCGAAACGCGTAGCAGCCCGGTATTCCGGACCGGCGTAACGCGAACGTCCTCGATCGTGATCAGCGGGCTGATTTCAGCCAACCAAAGCATCCACGGCACGTATTTCCCGATCTCGCCCTCGAGCAAATGCGGCGGCGGGTTCCGCCGCGTGAACCGCGCTCGCCAGCCCCCAACCTCTACGGCACCCAGCTCCGGATGGTCGTACGCGGTCCACGGCGTGAAACCGGCTCCACCGAGTTCGGTGTCGTTCCATCTGAGACGCTCGGCATCGTCAATCGATCCATCGCCGTCGTAGTCCTCGCCAAACCCACCCCAGAACTCCGGAACAAACCCTACGACTCCAAAGTCCCAATACCCCCAACTGATGAGCGTTCCGTGCCGATGTACCCGTGGATTGCTGTAGCTCGGCACGACGGGCTGACCGGTGGTTTCGTTGTACTTGCCGGCGAGTTCGACGATGAGTCGTTGATCGGCCAGACTAAAGTCGTCCCAGGCCGTGGTGGACGGCAAACGATAAACGAATCCTCCCGAAGTGTGACCGTGAAAGATGCCCGTGACATTTCGGTGGGAATGGAGAAACTCGATCGTTGCCCATGTCTCGGGTTCGGAGAGCGGATACGGCCCCGCTCCACGCTGCTCGAACTCCAACCCCCAGTTCCGAGGAAAGTTGCGGTTCATATCGATCCCGCCAACACCATCCTCGTTCAAAGCTCCATCACCGTCGTCGTCGACGCCCTCCGAATAGAGGGCGTAGAACGGGCCGCTGAGGTCTCCGTCCGACCGTCGTTCCATCAACCGTGGATCGATTGGTGAGATCTTCCACTGACCGGCGGGGTCTCGCACACGCATCTGCGTGATCACGCCGTCGCCGTCCAGATCGTTGCCGGGGTCCTCGTCGAGCAGTCCGTCGCGATCTTCATCGTACGGCCGGGGAGTACTGCGGGGGTTGTGCGGGGTGGTAAGCGCGACGTCAGCCCCATCGGGATTGAACTTGGGCCGGACATACAGCGCGCGGGTGTCCAACAGGCGGGTGATGCGCGGGTCACTGCCGTAGCTCGTCAACACGTGCCAGGCGAAATGGAGTGCCACCTCAGCGCCGGTCAGCTCTTCGGCGTGAATATTTCCATCGTAGTAGTAACCCGGTTTCTCTGACGCGGGGCCGGTTTCCGTATTTGTGATCTCCAAGACCATCAACGGCGTACCCCGGAGCGTCTCGCCGATGGAGTAGAGCTTGGTCAGCTTCGGAAAGCGTGCCGACCATCCTTCGAGCAGGTGGTACGCGTCAGCAGTGCTGTGAAACGCTGCCCAATTTGGTTGGACCGGGTCTTCCTGTTGCGCCGTCGCTACGGCCGGTAACAACGAACCAACGAGCAGACCGGCTACAAGGCGCGTAACGTTTGACGACATGGTTCCTCCGCTTGGCGGGTGCGAGAGGCATAAGATGGAGCCGCCGCCGCAACGACGCGAGCGGAGCGTGGTCTGGCCCAGAAAGCGGGTTGACGAGCCGGCGTCGGGCACCGGCATCTTCCGCCAGCCGGGCCCGTCGCTCGACCACCGCCGATGGCGAAGACCCTCAGAAAAATACGGACCTAGGGCGACTCCTCCCACCAAATCTTGTTCACGATCTTCCACTCGCCATCGAGCTTGAGCAGCGAGAGGTAGTCCACGTAGTGGACGTCGGGCCACACGAGATCCGTCTTCACCGACGCCGCCGTGCCGGCGATGTCCGCCGAGACAATGGTGTTCTTGTATTTGGTAACGTCGCGCGGATCCCTACCCTCCCACGATGACGCCCAACGTTCAAAGGGGATGATCATGGCCTGGCCGTCGCGGCCCACGCCTATCAGGCGGGCTTCGGGATGAAACGCCATACGGAGGTACGCCGGCTTCGCCTGCATCATGCCGTCGAAATAGTGCTGGACTGTCTGGTAGATTTCATCTCTGTCATCATTTGGCACGGCTGGGCGCTCCCAAGACGCAGCGAGCGCCGCAAGCGGCAGCGCGATGACCGACAACACGGCGAGTCTTTTCATGAGTCCTCCGAAGCAGAGATAATCGTACCCAGTATCTCCATTGGTACGTCCGACGAACTTGAAGGTTTCAGTCTATTGCCATTCCCCCGAATTTGCGGCAATCTATCGCCGATGCACCTTTGTCACTAGACAACCTCAGCGGAGGACGCCCATGCAGTGTGTGCACATCATGGCGTTCGCGGCTCTCTCTGCCGTCGCGTTCAGCGGACCGTCACGAGCCCAGGAGCCTCCGCCCGGAACGTACATCATATTCGATGGTTCGGGCTCGATGTGGGGAAAGCTCGTTGACGAATCGTACAAGATCCACGCAGCCAGGATCGTGTTAGATGATTTCGTCTCCCGTGACTTTGCGGGCCGCGAATTGGCGCTCCGCGTGTACGGCCACCGGCGCGAGGCCGATTGCTCCGACACCCAGTTGGTCGTCCCTTTTTCTTCGCCGTCCACGGCGGCCGACCGGATGCGAGCGTTTCTCCAGAGCATCAACCCACTCGGGCGGACACCCATCACCCAGAGCCTGATGGCGGCGCTCAGCGATTTTGGAGATCGCCGGGGCGAGATCATCTTGATCAGTGATGGCATCGAGACCTGTAACGCCGATCCATGCGCGCTGATGCGGGACTGGCGGGAGAAAGACGTGGCGGTGCAGGTGCACGTCGTTGGTTTCGGAGTCGAGGAGCGAGAGAAGGAGGCACTCCAGTGCATCGCCGACGCAGCGGGTACGGAGTACCGCGATGCTGAATCCGCCCAAGCACTGGCCGACGGGTTGGCAAGCATTTACGACGTGACGACCGCAGCTGCACTGGTGCTACGAGGCGTCGATTCCGACGGCAATCACCTGCGTGTTCACGGCGAACTCACGGGCGGCCGAGAGCCGATCGAACTCGTGAGCGAGCGTCGTCACCTCGTCGATCCCGGTGACTATCAACTGGTGGCGGGCGTCCAAACACGGAATGGAACCCTGTATCGACCAGTTGAGGAAAGCACGACCGTTTCAGCAACCGGCGAAACCATCGTCAAGGTCGAGGTACCGGTTCCGCCGCGGGTGTACGCGACGTTTGCAGATGCGCGGGGAACGCAATCTGGTTCGCTTGTCTCGGTGCTTCAGAACGGCGCCGAGGTCTTTCGGTTTCGTGCCAGGGACACGGTGTTCATCGACCCTGGCACGTACGAATTTCAAGCTTCACCCAACGCCGAGAATCGTCTGTCAGTGAACGCCACCGTCGATCATGGGGATACCAAAGAGATTGCGTTTGTCATGACGCGCACAGTTCGCGCTCGGTTCCGTATGGAGGCTTCTGGTTCGGGCATCCACTTCCGGCAAAACTACGAGTTGTGGCAGGACGAGGAGCTCAAGTACAAGGTGCACGTCTCGAACGGCGCACTGGTGCTGCCGGGGACGTACGACCTCCGGTTGCCCGATCGGCTGACGCCATACGTCGTCTCAGGAATCGAGGTCACCGACGAAGACGATCAGGAGTTCACGCTGACGGTTCCGGTCGGACATGTCACGTTCCAGTACTTGAAGCTGGATGGGACGCCGGACACGGATGATCGCGTGTTCCTGAGCCGCACGGGCGGACAGGAGCGGTTGTACAAGCGCTCGGGAGTCAAGCACCCGCTCACGCCAGGAAGCTACACCGTCAACGGGTGGACCGCGAAGGGTGAGTACGATCCGGTGACGTTCCAGGTGGCGGTGGGCGAAGACAAGCCGGTGGTGCTCCGGCGTAAGTAAGCCGACAGACATCATGGTAGAGGTTCACGTCGGAATCCCCGACGCTGCTTGGCGCGTCCGAGCGAAGCCTGCAGAACCACATACGGCGTCCTGGAACTTCACCATCCCGACGAACCCTGTAACACGCTGGCAGTGTG
>JBFIZG010000087.1:0-10754 GCA_041604955.1 Gemmatimonadales bacterium
CAGTCGCCTCTAGAAACGCAGTGGTTTCGAAACGCCATGTCCATATCGCCAACCGGACGAGCAGGACGGTCCCAATTAAGATGATAAGAAGCTCCATTGCTGCATCCCACACAACGGAAAGGGACCAGGCCTCACGACCGACGTTGTCCTGTATCTGACCGCGCACGATGATGAGGACTAAGAGACTGCCGACGATGACCATTGGTAGGACGATGACCCACTTGCCGCGGCGACCCCGCAGCCAGGAAAAGATCCCGACTGGTCGCACAGCGTGAAGGAACCGGACGGCATCTTCGACCCGCTTCTGAAAGGCGGCCTGTTGAGAGGGCGTAAGAAGGAAGTCGCCTATCTTGACGAGTTGGTTCAACACCCCAATGGCAAAGGCAAAGAGAACGTAGTCCCCAGCTTGCATCGTGGACTCCAAGCCCGGTCCGCCACCTAACTAATAATGGACGTGCATACCGGAACCTGGCACTCAGTCGCCATATCGCAATATGCAGAATGCGACACAGGACTGTAACGCTCGGTTCGACCTCTCGGTGGGCGCGGTTGGGGTAAACGACAGTAGGATGATTATGCGCACTCGTAAGTGCGAGTTTGGGCGCTGTCGACATAACGGATTAAGGCTGACCGTCCTGAGTGTCCGCGAGGAGGCATGTGTCGGCAAAGGCGGCCTCGTTATCACAGCGTCAGATCTGCCGGGCTGCGGACCCCTCGGCCACCTCGGTTCAGTACGTGCGTGTAGATCATCGTGGTCCGGACGTCCTTGTGACCCAAGAGCTCTTGGATGGTCCGGATGTCGTAGCCTGATTGGAGGAGATGGGTGGCAAACGAATGCCGAAACGTGTGACACGTGACGCGTTTGGAGAGGCCGGCTTTGCGGGCCGCCGCGCGCACGGCCCGCTGTGGACCGGACGGGTGCCAATGATGCCGGACGAGCCCGTGGTCCTCGAGATGCCGCCGAGGCGACGGGAACACCCAATACCAGGGCCAGTCACGCGCCGCCCCGGGGATCTTGCGCGCCAGCGCGCCCGGCAGAGGAATCGAGACCCCGGCCGCCACGTCCCGTTCGAAGAAGACGCGGACGGCACGCAGATGCCGAGCCAGGGGCGCATGCAGCCGATTGGGTAGCACGGTGACCCGGTCCTTGCCACCTTTCCCTCGCCGGACCAGCACTTCGTGACGCTCGAAGTCGATGTCCTTGACCCGCAGCCTGAGCGCTTCCAGCAGCCGGAGCCCGGATCCGTACAACAACATCACCACCAGTAGGTTTGGACCTTTAACGCGACGGAGTACGCTCGCGACCTCGCGACGCGTCATCACCACCGGGAGCCGAGTCGGCTCCTGCGCCCGCACGATGCCGTGGAGATCGCCACACGAGCGCCCCAGCACATGCTCGAACAGATACTGCAACGCGCTCGCTGCTTGGTTCTGCGTCGAGGCGCTCACCTCCCCATGCACGGCAAGACGGCTCAGGAAGGACGTGGCATCCCGCTCCCGGAGCGTCGTAGGCGACCTCGGACCCACAAACCGAATGAACCGCCGTACCCAGCGCACATAGGCCTCCTCCGTGCGCGGACTGTAGTGCCGCGCCCGGATCGCCCGGCGAAGCTCCCCGACAACCGTCTTCTGTCCCACACACCCACCCTACACCGGCTCTACACGAGCGACATAAGCGCATTCGCCACCGGACGTGACAAAAACACGCAAGAACGCTACGATTCGTAGCCACAACCTCCAACCGACGGACGGTTCGCACCCATGCCCCGAGCACCGCACTTCGGTCCTGAACTCTTCAAGTTCCTCCGGCAACTCGACCACAACAACAACCGCGATTGGTTCACCGCGAACAAAGACAGATTCCACCAGGACGTCCGCGACCCACTGCTCCAGTTCATCGCCGATTTCAAACCGAAACTGGCCAAAATCAGCACCCATCTCGTGGCCGACCCACATCCCACCCGCGGCTCCATGTTCCGGATCCATCGCGACACCCGGTTCTCCAACGACAAACGCCCATACAAGACCTGGGTCGCCGCCCAGTTTCGCCATGAAGCCGGCAAGGATGCGCACGCACCGGGATTCTACCTGCATATCTCTCCCAAAGAGGTGTTTGCCGGCGTCGGTATCTGGCACCCCGACGGTCCGACCCTCAACAAGATCCGGGACGCGATCGCAGAAAACGGAGCGGAGTGGAAACGCAGTATCAATGGAAAGGGGTTTCGCTCGACCTTCGAGCTACAGGGTGACGCGCTCAAACGGGCGCCCAAAGGGTTCGACCCGGAACACCCCTTAATCGAGGATATCAAACGCAAAGATTTCATCGGAGTCGCGGACCTTTCGACTGCCGACCTGGTTCGAGCCGATTTTCTCGACCAATACACCAAGACCGTCCGGAATGGCACGCCGTTCATGAAGTTTCTCACGAAAGCGGTCGGCGTCCCATGGTAGGATCTACAGCAAGGAGAACCCCGATGCGCCACCACTCACCATTCCGGCTCGCTCCCGCAGTGGCCATCGCACTGCTCACCCTCCCTACCTCGCCGCTCGCGCAGACACTCGGCACCATCGAGTTTCCCAATTCCGGTTCGCCCGCCGCGCAGGAGCCCTTCATTCGGGGAGTCCTCTTCCTCCACAGTTTCGAGTACGATGCCGCCGCCCGGGCGTTCAAAGACGCGCAACAAATCGACCCCGGGTTCGTCATGGCCTACTGGGGTGAAGCCATGACTTACAATCACCCGATCTGGAACGAAAAGGACCCCGACGCAGGACGTGATGCGCTGAAGCGGCTAGAAGACGCGCGCGCTGCGAACCGCGGGCGGAAGCCAACGGCTCGAGAAGAACTCTACATCGATGCGGTACAAGTCCTCTACAGCGATGGACCAAAAGAACGGCAAGATTCCTTATACACGCGCGCCATGGAGCGCCTCACCGAGGCACACCCCGACGACCTCGAGGCCAAATCGTTCTACGCCCTCTCGCTGCTGGGCCTCAGCCAGGGTGAGCGGAACGTCGCGACGTACATGCTCGCCGGATCGATCGCCCAAGAGGTGTTCGACGTCAACCGAGAACACCCCGGGGCCGCGCACGTCCTCATTCACTCGTTCGACGATCCGGTCCATGCGCCGCTCGGACTGACGGCCGCCCGAGCCTACAGCAAGATCGCGCCCGACGCCGCGCACGCCCAACACATGACCTCGCATATCTTCGTCGCACGCGGCATGTGGGACGATGTCGTCCACGCAAACGAAACAGCCGTCGACGTGGTGAACCGCGCGCGCGAACAGCGAGGCCAGGAGCCGAGTGGGTGCGGCCACTATCCGGAATGGCTCCACTACGGGTACTTGCAACAAGGCCGCTTCGCAGACGCGGCCCGCGTCCTCGAGGGCTGCCGCGCATTCGTCGCCCAGTCAGGCCGTGGTACCTACTCGCTCGGCATCATGCGGGCCGCCAACGTGATCGATACCAAGGGCTGGGACGGTCCGGCCGCTGCGATTTCCGTCGCGACGGAAAGGATCGGTGAGACGGCTTATCGGGTGGACTTTACGACCGGTCTGGCGGCCGCAATGCGAGGTGACCTGACGACGGCAACCGCATCGCTCGATGCGATGATCTCCCGCCGCACACGCTCCGGTGACGACGGCGCGAGCCCAGCCGTCGTACTCGAACGAACACTCCGCGCCGCCATCTGGCGCGCGCAGAACAAAACGGATCAGGCAATCGCCGAACTCGAGACGGCGGCCACTCTGGAAGAGACGCTCCCCTTCCAGTTCGGACCGCCAGCGTCGGTGAAACCACCCCGAGAACTGCTCGGCGAAATTCTGTTAGCGCTCGACCGACCCGCGGAAGCACGCCGGCAATTCGAGATGGCGCTGGCACGAACTCCCAAACGCGCCCGCGCGCTGCTGGGGCTCGCTCGCGCCGCCGCCGAAACCGGTGAGACGGACCGTGCGCTCCAATCCTATCGGGAACTCAACAAGATCTGGCAGAGGGCGGATAGGGATCTGCCTGAGTTGGCGGAGGTGAGGCAATACTTGGCGAAGTATCAGAAGCAGACCCAATAGAACGTCCAACATCCAACGTCCAACATCCAACATCCAACATCCAACATCGAACATCCAACATCCAACATCCAACATCGATGGTTCTTAGCCGGCCGGTGTCTTCGCCTCCTGCGTGGTCTTTTCCACCGGATACCCACGCTCAATCCAATCCACCAACCCGCCAAATACCAACACGGCGTTTTTGCCGGCACGCGTGATGACCGACGCGACAAACGAGCTCCGTACCTGATCGCCACATACCAGCGCGATCGGCTTTGCATCGTCCAGCTTCTCGAATTCCGTCCACGGCTCCGTCCACTCGAACAACTTCGAGCCCGCGATGTGACCGTACCGAAACTCGAATCCCTCCCGTGTGTCGACGACGGTGTACGACCCCAAGTTGGCGTGGAGCGCATCGACGTCGATAACCGGTAGCTCGACAGTTGGGTACCCGGCGGACAGCCACGCCTCGAGGCCACCCTGCAAATACCCAAGCAGCGTAAATCCGGCCTGACTCAGGATCGAAACCGCAATCTCGGCAATCGGTTCCGGCTCGGCATGAACCACGTACGATGCCTCCGGTGGTAAGGACATCTCGGCTCGATCGGCGAGATCGGCGCGGTTGAACTGAATATTCACCGCGCCGGGAACGTGCTCCTTGGCAAACGGTTTCGGCGGTCGCATGTCCAACACCACGGCGCCATTGGCCTGCGCGACCCGGACGTCCTCGGGAGTCATACCCCAGCTCCCTTCAGTTCTCCTTTGGAGATCAACCCCAAGTTGAACGACTTGATGCGCTCGTAGTCCGCGGGAAACGGTCGTGCCGTTTCACGCACGAACTTTGCAAACGCCTCAGCTGTCGGCTGACGCATCGCCAAGTTGAACTTCTTCTCGAACGCGATGGTCGAACCGGCTTTCCCACTCATGTTCACGCCGCCGCACGTCGAGCCACCGTAATGCCCAGGGTAGACCTCGACGTGATCGGGTAACGAAAAGAGCCGCTCGGTCACACTGCGGTACAACGTCTGCGCACGCGTCGTCTCGTCCATCACGTCAACCGACCGATCGCCCAGCAGTAGATCGGGCCGCCCCACATCACCGACAAAGAGGGCGTCGCCGGTCAAGACAAACCACGGCTCTTCCGACCGCGCCGTGTCTGTCACCAAATAGGACGTATGTTCGGGCGTGTGGCCGGGCGTGTGGATGGCCTGCATTTTTACACCCCCGATCGCAAAGACTTGCCCGTCGCTCACCGGCGTGAACTGGTACTCGACGAAGCCGGCGGCGGTTTCGTACAAATGGTGCGGGACCCCGTTCATCTCCGCCAATTCCCGCGCGCACGAAACAAAATCGGCGTGGATGTGCGTCTCGAACACTCCCACAATGGAAAGCCCGAGATCGGCGGCCTCCAACACGTAGGTCTCCGCGCCAAGATCGTCGATCGGATCGACAATCACCGCCTCCTTGGCTCTCGGGCACGCCAAGAGGTACGACGCCTGCGCCAACGGCTCGTACCGAAACTGTTTCATGATCATGGATCAGTCTTCCTCTGCGACCTTTCGCACGTAAAACACGAGCACGCCGTCCTGCTCCTCATGCCACTCCAACAGGTCGTGGCCGGTGTCTTCCGCCCAGGCCGGGAAGTCGACGATCGACCCCCGGTCGGTTGCCAGAATCTTCAGCACCTCGCCATCGTTCAATGTCTTGATTTCCTTGTTCGCCTTCACGATGGGCATGGGGCACAGCAGATTGCGCGCATCGAGTAGCTTGGTCTCCTGTACTTGCGTCATGACAATCACTCGTCGTGGGTTTGGGGGTGTGTTAGATGAACAGATTCACCGATGACTTCCGCGCGTCCGACAGGAACGCCGCCGCCCCGCCAAACTCCACCCCATCGATGAAATCGTCCTGCTCGTAGCCGAACACGTCCATCGTCATCTGACACGCGATGAGCCGTACATCCGACTCCACCGCGACGTCCAGCAATTCCTTAATAGACGCGACGCCCTTCTTGTCGAACTTCGATTTCATCATCCCCGTGGACATCGCCGTCATCCCCGGCAACGCAGTCAAGATGTCGGGCATCGGCACAGGCATGGGCATGCCGGGATTCCCGACAGGCGACACTTTCAGCTTTTTCTCGAAGTCCTTGTGAATGACGTTCAACCCATAGAACGTGAAGAACACCGCCACATCCATTCCGGTGGCCGCCGCAGCCGTCGCCAAAATCAACGGTGGATACGCCCAATCCAACGTACCCTTCGACGAGATAATGCTCGCTTTTTTCTTGGCGGGGTCCTTCTTGAACGCGCGCGCAATCTCTTCCCGGACGATCGCGCGAACCACCTCCTCCGTGACTCCGCCCTGCTGGACGTCAAGCATGTCTGCACTCCTGTGATCGGTGATTGAAGCATGGCGCTCGAGACTCCTTCCCCGCCACCCTTCCCTTCACCTCCGGTCACGTGGATCTTAGGCGACGGACTGCTCGCCTTCGAGTTCACAGACGCGAATACAGTTCAGGATCGCCGTGACCCTGGAATCGGCAATCCTGTAGTACGCCCGCGTCCCGTCGCGCCGAAAATCGACGACGTCGCGGGCACGAAGGGCACCCAACTGCTGTGACGCCGTGGTTTGACTCACCCCGGCGTAGGCCTGTAGCTCTGACACCGTCTTTTCCCCCGACTCGAGCGCCTCCAACAACCGGAGCCGAACCGGATGCCCAAGACATTTGATTACCTCAGCCGCCTGTGTCAGGGTTTCCGGGCGGATCATCACTCCTCCATGGAAACTGCGTTCGCCTGTAAGTTCAACCATTGCAACTAGTTATAACAATTTGACTATTTGTATATTACTATATATCGTTCGACACTTTACAGACTCATGACGCGTATCGCAACCCCCCGCCAACGGTGACGGCCTCACGAGCCAAGGCGTTCGCGCGCTGGCCGAAACCGAAAATCGGAGACGCCGTCGCCGGGCTGAGCGTCGCGATGGTGTTGATTCCACAGTCCTTGGCCTACGCCGAGTTGGCTGGACTGCCAGCGTACTACGGACTGTACGCCGCGCTGGTCCCGCCCGTTGTCGCCGCTTTTTTCGTGTCCTCGCCCTATCTCCAAACTGGGCCAGTCGCCATGACGAGCGTGCTCACGTTTGGCGCACTGGCCGGACTCGCCGTTCCGCAAAGCCCAACATATGTGGCGCTCGCCGCCCTCCTGGCGATCGTCGTCGGCGTGGTGCGCACCATGCTCGGGCTCGTGCGCGCAGGATGGGTCGCCTATCTCATGTCGCAGCCGATGCTCAAGGGGTTTACCACCGGAGCTGCGATCCTGATTCTCTCATCCCAGCTCCCCACCGCCCTCGGCGTCGTCACGGAGAACGGCGACCTGCTCGGCCGGGCATTCTGGGCGATCATGCATTTCCGTGAATGGGACGTCGCCTCCGTTGGGCTGAGCGCGATCACTTTGATCCTCGTGCTGGGCGGTCGGCGCCTCCACCCCGTGTTTCCCGGCGTGCTCGTGGCAGTCATCATCGGCATCGCGTTCAGCCGCCTCACTGGTTACGCGGGCCCGATGGTGGGCGAAATACCACGTGCGCTGCCGCCCTTTTCGCTCGATCTTCCCTGGACGTCCAGCTTGAGCCTCCTCGTTCCCGGAGCGGTCATCGCGCTCGTGGGGTTCGCGGAGCCATCCGCCATCGCACGGACGTTCGCCGCACAAGACCGCGCGGTCTGGAGCCCGAACGAGGAATTCGTGAGTCAAGGCGCGGCCAACATCGCGGCGGGTCTCTCCGGCGGGTTTCCCGTCGGCGGCTCCTTTTCCCGAAGTTCGATCAACCGACTGGCCGGCGGCAAAACGCGTTGGAGCGGCGCATTTGTGGGACTCGTCGTGTTGCTCGCCTTGCCCGTCGCCGGGATCCTGTCGGCGCTCCCGCGAGCGGTCCTGGCGGCGACCGTGATTGCAGCCGTCCTCAAACTCATCGCCATCCGCCCGCTTATTCGCATCGTCCGCATGACCTACCTGCAGGGGCTGGTTGCGTGGGCTACGTTCCTTTTGACGCTGGCGTTGGCGCCACGTATCGATTTGGCCGTCATCATCGGAATTGGGCTCGCGATCTTGGTCCACCTCTGGCGGGAATTGCGGGTGCATGTGCGCGCGCGGTATCACGACGGCACCCTCATGCTCGAACCACAAGGAGTGTTGTTCTTTGCCTCAGCTCCTGGCCTAGAAGAAGCGCTGATTCACAAGCTGGCCCAATACCCCCTCACCGGACACCTGGACATCAACCTGAACCGGCTCGGGAGAATCGACTACAGCGGGGCACTGGTGATCAAGGACCTCGCGGACGAAGCCGAGCAGGCGGGGCTCACCGTCTCGATCTCCGCGATGCAACCCCAGGCACGACGCATATTCAAGAAGGTCCTGGGTGAAGATTCCTCCCTGCTTCGATGAGCGACTGCCGAATGCCTGACACACTCCCTTGTGAAAGACGCGTGATGACAAGACATTGTGCCAGCGCAGGTGCGACCACCGGATTTTTCGGAGGACGCGAATACAGCGAATGGAGGCGGTGGTGATCGGCGTCGAAACGGCAACACTCCCACCCAGTTGGGCAAAGGTCATCGACCACACGCGGTGCATCGGCTGTCACGCCTGCAGCACGGCATGTAAATCCGAAAACGAAGTCCCCCTCTCCGTCAATCGCACGTACGTCAAGTACGTCGACGTCGGCTCGTTTCCCACCAGCCGGCGCGCGTTTCAGGTAACGCGCTGCAACCAGTGCGACAACCCTCCCTGCGTGGAATCCTGTCCGACCGCGGCCATGTACCGGCGACCGGACGGGATCGTCGACTTCGATAAATCCATCTGCATCGGGTGCAAGGCGTGTATCGCGGCTTGCCCCTACGACGCCATTTTCATCAATCCCGAAGATCACTCGGCGGAGAAGTGTAATTTCTGCGCGCATCGGATCGACATCGGTCTCGAACCGGCCTGCGTCGTCGTCTGCCCCACCGAGGCAATCATCGTCGGAGATGTGAACGATCGTGCATCCCGTGTCGCACAGGTCGTCAAGCGAGACTCGGTCACCGTACGCCGACCCGAAAAGGAAACCCACCCGAAGCTGTTCTACAAAGGCGCGCATCACACGACGCTCGATCCCATCGCCGCAAAACGCCCGGAAGGCGGGCTGTTCATGTGGAGCGAACAACCGAGCGGCGCGCACGCCGTGGTGTCGGGACATCCGCACCGGAGCAACACCTCTGCGGCTGCCGTGTTGGGATACGACGTCCCCCACTCGGCGCCCTGGGACTGGCGGGTCAGCCTCTACACATGGACCAAGAGCATCGCGGCGGGCGCCTATCTCGTCCCGCTCGTTTTGCTCGGCACCGGGCGCCTCGTGCCGTCGAGCCCGCTCTGGCAATGGGTGACGCCCGTTCTGGCCGGGCTCTTCCTCGCCGCAACGGGAGCGCTCCTCATTTGGGACCTGGAACACCCCGAGCGGTTTTACATGATCTTGACCCGACCACAACGAAGGAGCTGGCTGGTCAAAGGCGGATACATCATCGGTGGGTACGCGCTCCTACTCGCGGCGCACCTTCTCGGGAGTCTGATGCAATCCACCGGACTCCAAGCCGGTCTCGTGGTCATTGGTCTCCCGCTCGCCGTCCTCACGGCCGCGTATACCGCCTACCTGTTCGCGCAAGCGAAGGCGCGGGATCTCTGGCAAAACCCCCTGCTCCCACCCCACCTCGTGGTGCAAGCCGTTCTGGCAGGCAGCGCCGCGATCGCCCCGTTTGTCGCTTGGTTGGAACCGAACTTGGTGACGACAGCGCTCTGGCTGCTCTCGGCGAGTTGCACGGTGCACTTGCTCCTCGTGTTGGGCGAGGTGACACTCACCCATCCGACGGCGCACGCCAAGCTCGCGAGCTGGGAGATGGTGCGCGGACGGTACTCGAGGTACTTCTGGGTCGGTGTCATACTCGTGCTCGCGGGCGCGGCGGCGCCCTTCACCGGGATGATCGCGGTCCCGTTGGCGTTGCTCGGCCTGCTCGCGCACGAACACGCGTTCGTGCAAGCAGGCCAAGCCGTTCCGCTCGCGTGAGGAATCGACATGAGGATCGATGAACTGAACCAGCGTGTCAAAGCGGCCAAAGAAGCCGTGGAGGAACGCGGCGAGACGTTCTACCCCGGACCCAGCCGCATCAACCTCGCGTCGTTCCCGCCCAAGGAACGGTGGGACGATTGGGTCGAGTTGGATTCCCGCGCCTGGCCCGAACGGAAAGAAAAGCGATACGCGCTCGTTCCGACGACTTGCTTCAATTGTGAGTCCGCCTGTGGCCTCCTGGCGTACATCGACAAGGACTCGCTCCAGGTGCGGAAGTTCGAAGGGAATCCCGAACACCCGGGATCCCGCGGCCGGAACTGCGCCAAGGGTCCCGCGACGCTCAATCAAGTCACCGACCCGGACAGGATTCTCTATCCGTTGAAGCGAAGCGGAAACCGCGGCGAGGGCGGTTGGACACAGGTCACGTGGGACGAGGCGCTCGACGACATCGCCGGCCGGATCCGCACCGCGATACGAGAGGAACGCCAAAACGAGATCATGTATCACGTCGGCCGGCCGGGGGAGGACGGATACACGGAGCGCATCCTCGCGGCCTGGGGTGTCGACGGACACAATTCGCACACCAACGTGTGCTCGTCCAACGGGCGG
>JBFIZG010000088.1:0-10715 GCA_041604955.1 Gemmatimonadales bacterium
AGATGTTTGATCAGCGTTGCCTTCTTCATTTGAACTCCATCGTTTGAGGCCTGAGTTGGTGAGTCACGCAATCGCGACAAGGAGAGAGAGAACCAAGAGCGTGAAAGCCGGCAGAGATTTCTTCAAGGGGTCGTTCACCTTGAAGTGCATCGCCAGGGCGCCCGTCATGAGAGCGGCCATACCCAACGCCGCGGGCTTCGTGACCGCCGGGATAAAGATCCCGAGGACCAAGAGCGTAGCGAGCAGCAGCTTCAAGACGCCGATGGTTCCCATGAACCAAACGGGAAGACCGTAATGCGTAAACTCCTCTCTCATGTTCGCCGCTGAGCCGCCGCGCCAAGCCGTGGCCTTCTGAAACCGCAGGATCCAGACGTTGTAGATGCCCAGTGCGATCAGCACCTGGAAGATCATGAATACCGGCTCCATCTAGTCCTCCCTTCTTTGTTCGCTTTGTAGCGTCCTATGTCCGACAGTGCTTTCCCGCGGTTGCCAATCGATCTTACCGCGCGTTCGGCGCTCACCCCTGTATAGTGGGCAGACACCTTGACCTGCTTTGTCTAAGATAACAATTAGACAATATATGGACAAGGACTGCCAGCGGAGTATTATCCGGGAACTGGCGATGGAATTGAATGCGGCGTCAGACACGAGGCATCGAATGAGATGCACCGTATCCTTATATTTGACAATAAGATACATTTGTCGCGGTTCGAAGCTGAACGAGCACATCCTTTGAGGAACAACATGACTGGCATACCTGGCTGGGCTCGCCGTGGCAGGAGAGGGTGGCAATTCGACGGCAGCGAGCGGCCTCCATTCGCTATCGAGCCGCTGGAGGGCCAGGAATCGGTATGGGATTATCCCCGTCCCCCACGAGTCGAGCCCGATCCCCGGGAGGTGAAAGTAACGCTCGGGACGCAGGTCATCGCGAGCTCGCGGCGGGCGGTGCGCGTTCTCGAGACGGCGAGCCCGCCGACCTTCTATCTGCCGCCTTCCGACGTGCTGCTCGAGGCGCTGGTGCCGGCGAGTGGAAGCTCGCGCTGCGAGTGGAAAGGCGAAGCCCGCTATTGGACGGTGGTCGCGGCCGGAGAGACGTTGGAAGCGGTCGCCTGGTCGTACCCGGATCCGTTTCCGGAATTCGAGTCGATTCGCGACTATGTCTCCTTTTATCCGGCACGTCTGGAGTGCCGCGTCGGTCCGCACCGGGTGAACCCTCAGCCAGGGGGCTTTTACGGCGGCTGGGTGACCCCCGAACTCGTGGGACCCTTCAAGGGAGCGCCTGGCTCCACGGGATGGTAGGAGCTACCGGACCGTTTCCGAGGCGTGGGCCGGCGCGCGACGGGCGTTTTTTCCAAAACCCAACCCATGCGACGACCCGTCGTCTCTCAGGGTGACATCGGTTTCTCACCCAAGACGATGGACACCGCAAGCGCCAGCAGCGCCAGGTTCGTGCACGAACGGGAGAAACTCTCGGGTCTGACGTTCAAGATCGGTTGGCCGGTCAGTGCGCTCACGACCGCGAGCACAAAGGCGAGCGCGGCCAATCCTACGAGGGTCTTTGCCAGAAGCGTCATTTTGGTACCTCCGGGGCCGTTGTGTTCACTCCATGATGGGTTGCCACTTGGGTTCGTCACCGAGTTCCATGCGATCGTCGACTACGCGTGAGACCGGCCAATCGAATCGGCCGCTCGCGCGTTCACCACGCCAGGGTCACATCGATCGGATCGCATCCGAGCCGTTCTCGTGCCCGAGTCGCCGAGTCGGCGCGGGCGCGGTAGAGCGGATCGCCGGACGCCCAACGTCGAGCGACGATCTCGTAATCCCAGCACACCTCTTTCGCGGCCGCTATGATGCGTTCGAGCAGGCGCGCCCGCTCCCATCTCGCCAGTGTACTGAACGCCCAGTCGATCTCGCCGGCCTCGGGCAGCTCGGTCGGCAACGCCGGTAGGTCGACGGCTTCGTGGAACAGAAGATCGGTTGCTGCATCTACGGGATCGTTCAGTTCTGCGAACCAGCGGGCACGGAAAAACCGCAGCACCGTTCGATAGAACGCGTTGGGTAGTGCTGCATACTCCTGTTGTCCACCTGCCACCGGCGTCTGGGCCATGACCGAGAGGCTGTCGGGCCCAGTTCTTTCGAGCGCCGTGGCTGGGTCGTTTGCCAACACACTCGTCACGATGACGCGGAGTGGTTTGGGGAGTGAATCGACTCGGCCCCGCACGCCGTGCTCATACGTCGCTTGGAGCAGCATGCGCAACCACCCTGCACCAATGTGCCCGCGGAACGATCCGGCTCGCTCGTAGAACGACAGGTCTGCAACCAGCGTATCGCGGTCCACAACGATGCCTCCCGAATCGAGTAGGACGAGCGCCGCGTCCAGCTCGAGTGCGAAGGGCGGTACGTCCGAACGCTCGCGACCCAGTTCGCGGAGCAGTTTGCGAGCCTCCTCCACCCGCCCCTGCGCAATTCGCGCGAGGACGATGGCCATACCGGCTGAGTATCGGACGTTCGGGTGCGGGTGATCCGCGAGCAGCCTGGCCACATCCACCATGCCGTCTCGAACTTCGAACATCGCGAGGTAGCGTGGCCCGGCTCCCACGCCGGGATAGTCATGAAAATCGGAGAGCACCCGCATCGTGGATGTGGATGCCGTTTCGGCCGGAAACCGCGACCGGTAACCCAGCTCGGCGAGTGCACGGATGACCCTGGCGAACTCGTCTTGCAGAATCGACCGTGCTGCCAGAGCGTCGTACTCGTCGAGGGCATTTCGAGCCGTTTCAGCGTCGCCCGCGGCAATGCTCACCGATGCCAGGTGTTCCCAAGCGGGGCCGAACGTCGGATCGAGTCCGGTTGATCGTTGAAAAGCGGTGACCGCCTCATGACGCATGCGGCCCGAAAGGGCACCGCGGTGGAACAGCTCGTCACCCTTGAGAAACCACACGTAGGGGAACCCTGGCCACGTCGTTGTCGCTTCGTCCAATATCCGAAGCCGGTCATTGAGCGAGAGCTGGCGTAGCTCGATCAACGTTTGGTAGTGGGCTGGAAATCGGTCAATCGCGGACCGGGTTCGACGCACGTGCCGCGGATCGGGGGGTTCGACGAGCCAGCGCTGAATCTCCGTGATGCGCCAAGAACACAGATAACAGGTCGAGTCAGATTGTACGGCTTGCGCAAACGCCACTCGCGCGTTCCGCCACTGGGCCCGGTTCAACAGCTGCTCGGCGCGCAGCCATGCTTCGAAGCCCGCGTCACTTTTCGGAAGCGCATCCTGGGGTAACCAGTCTTCGAGCAGGTTGGCCGTCCAAATGACACGCAGTCCGGCCTCGGACGCGCGGTCTACTTCGCGTGTCCATTCAGCCAACGGCTGCGGTTGGCCGCGATACACTTCTTCCAGGTCTCCGGATCCCTCGTAGTCCACGCTCAAATGAAAGGTCGAGTCCGTCACGACGATGGTGTTGCGCAACGTCACCGTTGGGGCTCCGGTGCACCTACGAACAGGCGTGCACACGTTGAAGTCGAGGGAAGATCCGATCAGTCGGGCATAGATCTCCGGAACCGAATCGCGAAGCCACGCCGTCCGGGCTGGACCAGAATACATTGGAACGGCGATGTCGACGGCGAGGCCTTCCTCGGGGAGTGGGCGTGGGGCTCCGGGGCGAAGGAGCTGCATGGAAACTATGCCGACGGTCAACGCCGCTGCCACGAGGAGTGCGGTTCGCAGGCGATACGGCCGCTCCCTCGTGTGCCACAGACGTCGCCGGAACGTCGCTGCGTTGGGCCAGCGCCCCTGAGGATCGACAGCGAGTCCACGCGACATCACTCGCTCGATCGCATGCGGCACGCCGGACCAATCTGCCCGGCGCGGGTCCGAGCCCACCTTCCATCGGCGGCCGGTCAACGCTTCGTACATCACCATACTTGCCGAGTAGAGATCCGCTTGTGCGGTCGCCTCGCCATCGGCGAACTGCTCGGGTGCCATGTACTCGGGAGTTCCGACGACCTGGCCGGTCTTCGTGCGGTTCAGCGTGAGATCGGGCGTCGACTTGGCAATGCCAAAGTCCGCCAACAGCGTGCGGTCTTTGCTCACAAACAGATTGGACGGTTTGACGTCGCGGTGTACGACCCCCAGCGCATGCACCGATTCCAAGGCATCGAGGAGATCGCGTCCGAGCTTGACCGCTTCGGCGGTCGGAAGCGGACCGTCCCGAATGCGCCGCTCGAGGGTTGGGGCCTCGATGAAGTCCATGACGTAGTAGAAGAGCCCGGCCGATTCGTCGGCCTCGTGGATGACGACTACGTGGGGATGCTGCAGCCCGGCCATCAACCGTGCTTCTCGGAGAAAGCGGTCGGCCATCTCGGCGGTCGCGAGCTCGGGGAGCAGCACCTTGATCGCCACCAGGCGGCCGAGTTTCGGATCGCGAGCGCGAAAGACGGCGCCCATGCCACCTCGGGCCACTTCTCTCTCGATCTCGTAACGCGGTTCGAGCGCCCGTCGGACCCAATCGATGATTGCTGCCAATCCAGCCTCCGCTTCGGCCGGAGTTCTCCCTTGGATCTGCCACCTAAACGCAGTTTTGTCAATGGGTTAACTGCTTTCGAGCACTCCAGCCGCAGTTGCTTGACGTTCGGTTGCGACCGCTCGGCGAACGTTGAACCGCAGATTGAAAGGCGACCCTCACCATGCAGAACTGCTTGCAGTCTCGACGTTCGACGGTCGGCCGCCGCCTGGCGCTCCGGCTGCTCGCGCAGGCGGGGGCGGGAATAGCAATCGCGGGCTGCACACCGGTTCGCATCGCCTTGAACGTGTATCCCAAAGAGTTCGATTTCGAAGCCGAGCGCGTGGACCGGATCCTCCGGGCGTTTTGCTGCGCCGTCGTACCAGGGACGAGCACGGGCGACCCGGACGTGTCACGGGTGTTCTACGACGAGTTTTATCCGCTCGCGAAGCATCGGACGTTCTTTGCCGCCGACTTGTGTGACCGAGCCGCACGTGAGACCGGTTCCGGACGGTTTGAATCGCTGGCGTTGGAAGAGCGTGAGCGGATCGTTGGCCACGCGCTCGCGGAAGGAGGCCTCATCACACGCCTTTACTCGGGAGCGGTGTTTCTCACGCAGATCGCGATCTTGGCGGGCATCTATGACAGTGAGACCGGGTGCCCTCTGATCGATTTCGACGGACGGTTCCGACCGCGTCGTTTGGCGGACACGACCTACCCGGAGCCGGAGCAGTACTTGCCGTTGCCGACCACCGCTGACGGAAACCCGGCCTGACGGAGGCTTCCCATGGTGACTATCAAGACCGATGTCCTTGTGATCGGCTCCGGATTCGGTGCGGCGCCAGCGGCGCTCCGGCTCGCCGAACTCGGGCTCGAGGTGACGGTCGTGGAGAAGGGGCCGCACCTTCACCCTGTGAGCGACTTCAAACAGACACAGGACCCCAAGTATCTCCTCAAATACCTGAAGGGAATCGGCGGCGATCGGTTCAACATGACGTACGCAGAGGCACTGGGTGGGGGTTCGGGGTTCTACGAGATGGTGACGCTGCGGGCGCCGACGTCGGCTTTTACGCAGATAGGCGATCACGCTCGGCCGTTGTGGCCCGATGGAGTGAATCGCGCGGTGCTCGACCCGTATTACGACATTGCGGAATCCATGATGCGCGTACAACAGATCGCCTCGACAGAAGTCCCGAGGAGCGGTCTCGTATTCGCGCAGATGATGAAGAACCTGGGCTACAGTTGCGAACGGGCGCGGTACGCCGTGCGGGGATGCATTGGGAGTGGATACTGCGTCACGGGCTGCATCTATGGAGCGAAGCAGTCGCTGCTCATGAACTATTTGCCACAGGCGGTCGCGCAGGGTGCGCTAGTGCACACCGACACGACCGCCCTCCGAATCAAGCCTCGACACCGACCCGGCCGGGGAGGCGCGATCCCTACGCTACCGTTCCTCTATGAGGTGGAATGTCGGCGACGTGACGGCGGGAACCGTCTCATCCGTTATCATGCCAAGATCGTCATCCTGGCGGGGGGGACCGTTGGGACCGCCAAGCTGCTGCTTTCGTCGAAGACCTACCTGCACAAGCTGAGTCCGCACGTCGGGTACAACATTGCCTTCAACGGCGGCGTCAAGACGGCGGGGCTCCTGGGCGACCATTTGCCGGACGGCGACATGTTCACCGGCCGATCTCACCCGGGGATGATCAGTTACGAATTTCTCGCGAGCCACGGTATCACGATTTCGGCTGGAAAGCCGATGCCGCTCCAGGCGGTGGCGTCCGCCCGTCTCCGGTTGGACGGCGACGACCCGTACTGGGGGCGCCCACACATCGAGCTCATGAAGCGGTACCGCCGTCGCGTCATCGTCTTGGTGGCCTTCGGAATGACGCCACCGACGGGGTTCATCGAGCGGGGTGACCGAGGCGATTTCCGGGTGGGGGTGAGGGTGACGCCTGAGATCGAGGACTATTATCGACGGACCAAGACCTTGCTCCAGTCAATTTTTCTCGAAAACGGCTGCACGCCGCTCGAGACGGAATTCGTGAACCACGAGGGCCAGCCGCACCGAGAACTCTTCTTTGCAACGGCGCACCAGGTCGGTTCGTGTCGCATGGCCACGAGCAAGCGTGACGGCGTCTGCAACGCCTCGGGCGAGGTCTTCGATTATCCCGGTCTGTTCGTTACGGATGGTGCGGCGATTCCGACGTCGCTTGCCGTCAACACGGCGCTCACGATCTTGGCAAATGCCGAACGCATCGTTGCCGGCATTGTGAACTGTGTGAAGCCGTTACTCAAGAAGGTGGCGTAACGTCCCGGCTCACATCCCGCGATGACCACAGTTGTCGCGCCACCATTCGGTCCAACACCTTGTCCGGTAGAACCCGAGCGATCCATGTCTTGAAACGAGAGCGCACGACCCTGATGCGTGTGGGCGGGTTGGAGGATGTAATAGCGCGGAGGACGGTCTTTGCCACCTGTTCCGGGGGGATTCCCCGCTTTCCGGTAGACACGACGCGATCGCGCACGCGCTCCATCACCGCCTCGTATTCTGTCCCGTGCGCGGCAGGAACGTCGATCGCGGCGACCTTATCCCAAATCGGTGTTTTGGCTGAGCCCGGCTGAATGACGATCACACGAACGCCTGCAAGAACGAGTTCCCGTCGGAGCGAGTCCGATATCGCCTCGAGCGCGAACTTCGTGGCAGCATACGGACCGATCAGCGGGTGGGCGACGGTGCCCGAGACCGAGCTGATGTTGACGATCCGTCCTTTCGCCTTTCTGAGAAGAGGAAGGAACGCCTGTGTCACCCGGATCACGCCGAACACGTTGACGTCGAACGCTTCCTGCACGTCGTCCACTCGCACGAACTCGATAGGGCCGGCACACGGAATACCCGCGTTGTTGACGAGTGCAACGAGCGGGGCGCCGGACAATTCTCTCTGCACCGCAGACGCTGCGGCGTCGATGGTCGCCCGATTCGTCACGTCCAGCGTGAGCGGGGTGACGCCGGCAGCCTGAAGCCGGTCTTTATCATCCGAACGTCTCACCGTGCCGAACACGCGGAACCCACGTTGGCTGAGAGCACGGGCCGTGTGATATCCGATGCCGGTGGATGCTCCGGTGATGACGACCGCGCCCGGCGAGTTCGTACCCGTGTGTCGGTCGCTCCTCATGGTCTCGAAACCACGCTCATCGAGCTGCGGCTGCCTGGATACGTTGACGCTGCCCATCGGTCAACATGTCGCGCGCCACAACCTCGCGAACGATGCGCGCCACAAACGAGTACCCGCGTGGTTCCGCGTGAAGCCATCGTTGCCATTCCAACTCGTCCAGCGCCGTGAGCAGTGGATCTTCCTCGAGCGGGAGCACCGCCGCGAGCGTTGGTCGATCCACGCGGTCGCCCAGCACCGAAACGGCTCCCAACACGCTTTGGGCATTCTTACTCAGGCGGCGAAATCCCACGCGGATCGCCGCGACGATGGCGTCTGGAAGATCACCCGGGAGCGTCTCATCGAGGGTGATGCCTGACTGAGGCCAGGCGCCAATAATCGCGCCGGAGTCCATACCCAGCGCCACCGCGTGGAGGACCTCGAGTGCGAGGAGCGGGATACCGGCGCTATCGATGGATAGCCGCTTCACCAGACGCTTCACCTCGCGTTCATCGTAGGCCGGGAGGGCCCATTGCACGAGTGACGCCAGCGCGTCGGTCCCGAGCGGGTGCAGCGTGACGGCGACGCCGGCGAGGTCGCGGCCCAGGCGTGAACGCAGGTCGTTGAGCTCATCCTGGTCTGGCTGCGGCCGTATTCCGAAGCACAACAGCAACGGCGCCGTCGCCAGGTCACGCACGGCGCCCACCAATGCGCGAAGCGATTGCCGATCCATCCAGTGGGCGTCGTCGAGCACCAACACGATCGGCTGCTCGTTGGCGATCGCTCGGAGCAGTTCGGTAAACGCCGTCCCAACGTGCTGGTCCTTGACCTTGGGCATGCCGAACCGGTCCGCCCATTCCGGAATTCGGGTCGCGAATGCGGCGATCGCCTCTGGCGCCGCGGTGACGAGACCGGGGGCGTCGAGCAACCCGCCCCGGGCGAGCCCGAGCAGCGCGTTCCAGGGAGCGTCTTGATCCGCGTGCACCGCTCGCACCGCCGAAGTGCTCGCGCCTCCCAAGCGCGCGCGGCCGACCAATTCTTCGAGAAGACGCGTCTTACCGAGCCCGGCCTCGGATTCGATCACACACGCGCCACTTCGGCCGGTGTTCCGACAGTAATCGAAGGTATCCACCAGCTGCCGCAATTCGTCGTGTCGTCCGACCAGCGGCGCGCGGCGGAGTTCCGCGCCTTCCGTGTTCCGTGCCGGCACGTCGGCGGGGAGCCGCCATTCACGTTCCGCCCGAACGCGGGCGGCGAGCTCCTGGATTTCTTCCCCGGGCTGTCGGCCCGTTTCGGCGATGTCGTTCACGAACTGATCGTATTGCCGTAGAGCGCCGGCGCGGTCGCCTGACAACACGAGCGCGGACATGGCGGAACGAAGGGCGGCATCAGACGTGGGGTCCAGCCGTAGTGCTTGCAGCGCGGCGTCGCCCGCGGCGCGAACGTGCCCGTGACGGGTCAGCGCTTCGGCATGCGCGACGAGCGCGACAACAGATCGGTGCTGCCAGTTCAGCCGTTCGGCCGTGAGCCAATCCTCAAACGGCGAGGCATCCGGAACGGTGAACCCCTCGAGAAACGGACCGTGCACCAGCGCCGTGGCTCCTGCCAGATCCTCTCTTTCCTCGCACTCTCGAAATTCTTCGGTGTCGAGCCGAACGACGTCGGCGTGCAGACGCACTTGATCGTGATCCGTGTCGATGCCGCCCTCACCCACCGCACGGCGGATGACACGTATTGCCTCTCTCAGTGAATGTCGCGCGGTCGGTTCCGGTTTGTCGGGCCACAGTAAACCGGTGAGATGGTCTTTGCTGCGCGTCCGCTTGGGTGACGAAGCGAGGTACACCAATAGCGCGGCATTCTTCCGCCACATGAGCTTGTCGTCGGCGGGTTGTCCGTCTACCACGAGCTCGATGGGACCGAGCGTGCGACCGTAGATCACCAGACGCCCCCTGAACCGCGATCAGCCGTAAGGATCACCTGTCACCTATCACCTGACACCTATCACCTGACACCTGACACCTGACACTTGTCACCCGACACCTGTCACCCGACACCTGTCACCCGACACCTGTCACCCGACACCTGTCACCTGATCCATTGTTCGCGTCGACGGCTGACGCGCCCGCTGCAGCCTGCGAGCGGCTGCTTCCGCCTCGCGCATGACGCGCAACAGGTTCTCGCCGGCGAGCTTCTTCAGGTCCGTGTCCGACCACCCCCGCGCTGCCAGCTCGGCAAAGAGCGCCGGGAACGTGGAGACGTCCTCGAGCCCCTCCACATAGGTCGGGATGCCATCGAAGTCACTGCCGATCCCTACGTGGTCGATGCCGGCGACGTCTCGAATGTGCTGGATGTGATCCGCCACGTCCCTGATCGTTACCTGTGGGGCGGGGTTGTCCTCGCGCCACTCCTCGAGCGCGCGCTCGATGCGGTCCTGATCCAAACCGAAGCGTTCGCGAAGGTTCGTTTCCACCTCCTGTTGCGCGCGCTCATCGTAGAGCCGGTACGCCTCCGACACGTAGGGAGGGTAGAACACTTGCATCACCAGGCCGCCGTTCTCCGGCAACCGCGCGAGGATCGAGTCCGGTACGTTTCGAACGTGATCGGTGAGCGCACGCGCGCCCGAGTGCGAGAAGATCACGGGCGCTTCAGCCACGTTCAGGACATCACTCATGCTTGCAGGCGAGACGTGCGAGATGTCCACCAGCATCCCCATGCGGTTCATCTCGCGCACCACTTCCTCTCCGAACGAGGACAGTCCATCGTTTACGACGCTGTCGGTGGCCGAGTCTGCCCAGTCGGTATTGGCGAAATGCGCGAGCGTCATGTACCGCACGCCCAGGTGGTAGAATCCCCGGAGCGCGCCAAGCGAATTCTCGATCACGTGGCCGCCTTCGATGCCCAGCAGCGAGGCGATGCGTCCGCGCCCGAAGGCGCTCTCGATCTCCGACGCAGTGGTTGCAAGCTCGAGGTGGTCGGGGTATCGCTCGATGGTGCGGAGGGCGATGTCGATTTGCTCTAACTGTTCCCGGGCCGGATTCGTCGAGTTGACGTTGACGTACACCGACCA
>JBFIZG010000089.1:0-10661 GCA_041604955.1 Gemmatimonadales bacterium
GAGATAGGGTTTCTGTACGAGAGTTCGCTCATGGCCGACGACCGGCCGTACGAACTACTGGCAAACGGCGAGCCGACCGGGATCGTCGAGCTGCCGGTCGAGTGGATTCTCGACGACGCGCCGCTCCTCAACCCGCGAGGAGACCGATACAGCTCGCCCGCGGAAGTGTTGCAGGTCTACATCGACGAGTTCGACAAAGCGTACGAAGAAGGAACGATGTTCTTGCTGACGATGCATCCGCATTATATCGGACACCGTTCCCGCATCATTATCCTGGAGGGGTTGATCGACCACATACGGGCGAAAGGGGACGTCTGGTTTGCGACGCACCGGGCGGCGGCGGAGTATGTGAAGGAAGCGGCAGGAATGTGAGACGAGGTGTCAGGTTGAAGGTATCAGGTGCCGGGTACCAGGTTTTGGGGCGTCAGATCAAGCTGCATGAATCCGCCACTTACCATTCACCACTCACGACTCACCACCTGACACCTGAGACCTGAGACCTAGTACTTGATATCGTTCCTCCCAACTGTCATGCCGATGTGCCCAACGTTGCGATCGAGCGTGTAGAATTCTCCGCTGCCGGCCGTCATTCCGAAGAACCGCGCCGCCCGCACCCGTAGACGGCCGTCTTCGTCCACCACACGTTCGTCCGCCGTGGTTGCGACGACGTGTGCGAGAAATATCGTCCGCACGGGTGGCACCGCTATCGTATCAAACACCGAGCACTCCACGTGAATCGGGCACTCTTCCACCGTCGGGGCATCGACGCGGGTTGCCTGTCCTCGCGTGAGACCCGACAACGCGAACTTGTCGGCCACTCTACTCGAATTCATATCTACGGTATCGAACGCCTGCACAATATTCGAGGTGGGCACATTGAGCACAAACGTTTCATGCAGGTCCACGAGATCCCGCGCGACGTGCTCGGTGGCGGCGCTGATGCCGACCTGAGGCGGGTCTCCGTTCACGACAAAAGTCCAAACCACTGAAATCTCGTCCGGGTCTTCACCCCGACCATTAACCGTCAAGAAAATGGCGGGAACGGGCGGAAGCATCGGGCCAGGCTCAGGGAGCGTGATACGGGAGCCCGCCGCTCGTTGCGGCCTGGGCACGCACGCCCAACTACCCATGCCGGCCAGCAGCGTCATCGCCGACGATTGGTGTAGAAAAACGCGTCTAGGTATCGCACCCGACACGGCTACGATCCTCCTTCGGTTCTGAGCTTCCACAACTCCCTCACGCATTCCCCCGTCGACATCTGCTCGACTCTTGCTTCCGCCAACTTCTCCGCTACGTCGGCGGCCGCGTCCTCCACCGCATCACCAATCCCTTCCGCGAGACGTCCGACCTCCTCTCCCAACCCTTCCACCATTTCACGGCCTCGCGCACTGGCCGACTCCGCCGTGGCCCGCGCTTGGTTGACGATCTCCCGTTTCACCATGCCGCATGGGCTGAGTGTTCCGTATTGCGCGACCGGGATCGCAAGAATGACCAGAACTGCAAGTGCGGCAAGCGCTCCGAGTTTCTTCATCTCGATGCAGGTTAGGTGTCAGGTGTCGGGTGTCGGGTGTCAGGTGTCAGGTGTTAGGTGTTAGGTGTTAGGTGTCAGGGGGGCGTCGAACTGCGTCACCCAGTGCACCCAACCGCCGCTCCGCCCACACCAATCTATCGTTTGCGCGAATCCTCGTCGATGTCCAGCGCAACGTCCAGCGCGGGAGCGCTATGGGTAATCCAACCCACCGAAAGGAGGTCGACACCGGTCTCGGCGATCGCCGGGGCGGTTGTCGGTGTGATCCCCCCAGACGCTTCCGCAATTGCGCGACCGTCGATGAGTGTTACGGCGTCGCGCAAGGTGTCGACATCCATGTTGTCAAGGAGTACGGCATCCACGCCTAACTCCATGACCTCCGCCAGCTGCTCGAGCGTATCGACTTCGACCTCGACGCATACGAGGTGCCCGAGAGCGTCACGGACACGCAAGACCGCCTCGCGTACACCGCCGGCGATCGAAATGTGATTGTCCTTTATCAACACCGCGTCGTAGAGTCCGAACCGATGATTTGACCCACCTCCCGCACGGACGGCGTATTTCTCGAGCACCCTGAGCCCAGGAAGGGTCTTGCGCGTGCATACAACGCGGGCCTCGGTGTGCCGAATCGCCTCGACGATCGAGTTGGTGGCCGTGGCTATCCCAGACATTCGGCCCAAGACGTTCAGTGCCACTCGCTCGGCGCTGAGGATCGCGCGGGCCGATCCCTCAACTCTCGCCAGGCAGTCATCGGGCTGCACATCGACTCCGTCCTCAATCACGTCAGAGATTCGAATGGTCGGCTCGAGCAAACCGAACGCGTCAGTCGCCACGCGGATCCCCGCCAGACGTCCGGATTGACGCGCCACGATGCGACCCTTCACGGTCCGCGCGCCGTCGACGATCGCATCCGTCGTGAGGTCACCAGCGATGCCTAGGTCTTCCTCGAGACCGCGACGCAATATCTGTTCGTATTGGGAGGTCAGAAGCGGGGGAAGTCGCTTCATCTCAGGCGATGGTGAGGGAGGGAGGGTGGAGACGCGGGATCGTCTCCCGACATCGAGATCACCCACCCCGCGAACGCTTCACGGCGAGCATACGCTCGACCGCGTTCCGAGCGCGTGCGGCGACCTGCGGATGAACCGTGATCTCATGCTGCATCGTCTGAAGAGACGTCAGGATCTTGGGAAGCGTGATGCGTTTCATGTGAGGACAGAGGTTGCAGGGCCGTATGAACTCCGTTTCCGGGTTGGCCACCGCGACGTTGTCACTCATCGAACACTCCGTCACCATGACGACGCGTGCCGGCTTCTCGTCGGCGACGTAATCGGCCATTCGCGCCGTCGACCCTACGAAGTCCGCCTCCGCCAACACGTCCGGAGGGCATTCCGGATGCGCCAGGATCGTGATGTTCTCATAGGCGTTCCGGAAGGACCGCAGTTGAGATCCGGTAAATCGCTCGTGCACCTCGCAATGGCCCTGCCACAGGATCACGTCGACATCGGTCTGTTCGGCGACCCACTTACCCAAGTACTCATCGGGCAAGAAGATCACCCGGTCGACGCCGAGCGACTCGACCACTTCGACGGCGTTGCCGGAGGTGCAACAGATATCGGAAGCTGCTTTGACTTCGGCTGACGTGTTGACGTAGGTCACGACCGGAACACCCGGATACCTCTCGCGCAACAACGCGATATCGGCGCCGGAAATGGAATCGGCGAGCGAGCAGCCGGCTCGCAGGTCGGGAATGAGAACCGTCTTCTCCGGGTTGAGCAGCTTGGCCGTCTCGGCCATGAAATGCACACCGGCGAGAACGATCACGTCCGCTTCGGCCTCCACCGCCATCCGCGCGAGCGCCAACGAGTCACCGCCCAAGTCGGCGACGCCATGAAAAATCTCCGGCGTCATGTAGTTGTGCGCGAGGACGATCGCGTTCTTCGTCGCCTTCAACTCGTTGATGGCCGAGATGTAGGGTTCGTGAACCGCCCACTCGATGTCTGGCATGATGCCGGCGAGCTTCAGCTCGGCGGCCCTGGTGGCCCGTTCCGCAGCCGGGCTGATAGTTCGCGGGGGCAACGAGATCGTCGTCATGAGGCTCAACTCGCAATTTTACTCTATTTGAGTATAACTAAATCTACCTGCGAGTATAACCCCTTGGGACGGGTTTGTTCCAGGTCATCGGTCACCTTGCCCCCGGCGGCACCACCCCAGGGGCTGGACGCTCCCGCAGGACCTCGCGGCGGAACCGAAACAGTTCTGCCGGTCGCCCGCCGGTTTTCCGTTCGAAAACGCCGGTACCCTCTACGAGGCCGCTCTGCTCGACCAGCCGCCGGAAATTCGGCTTGTGAAGGGCCCGACCGCCGAGCGCCTCGACGACCTCCTGGAGCCGGCCCAACGTGAACGTGTCGGGGACGAGTTCGAAAACGACCGGGCGGTAGGCGAGCTTGCCCCGCAATCGGCTCAATGCCGTTGCCACCATGCGCCGATGGTCCAATGACATCGGACGGCCCAGGTTGCTGGCGACTCGCTCCTGCCGGTCCCGAAAATGCTCCGCAACGAGACCCACTTCGTAGAGTAGCTCGTATCGCTCCAGCGCCTTGCTCTCATCCCATGGGGTCACACCGAGCCCAAACGCGATGTCGGCTCGCTCTCGACGGGATTCGCTGCCGGCGACCCAATCCTCGAGCACCGACACGATGTTCTGATCGATCAGATCCGGGCGTCGCTCACGCCAGTCCTCCCACGGAAACAGTTCGTAACAGTCGCGCCAACCAACTCCCGTCTGGTCGGGCACGTCCTGCGCGCGGACCAAGGCGAGGTAGGCGATGGAAACGACACGGCCTGCCGGGGCGCGGCCAAGGTCGCCGAACGTATACAGCTGCTCGACGTAGCCGAGTGCCATGTGCGTCTGTTCCCGTACCACCCGCCGCATCGCAAGCTCGAGTGTCCGTTCAGCGCTCGTGGCCAGCGGTCCAAACGGCAAGGCGTCTGCTCCCTGCTCGTCAACGCAGACCACCTGTGGCGTGTCTTCGTTTACCGCCAGGATGACGCTGCTCAGCCTAACGTCGATGGAATTCGGAGCCACTCAGAATCTTCGCGCCGCATGGATTCCAAAACCTCGAGGCTGCGACGCGGATTGAACCCGCAACGCTGTTGCGTCGCTGAAAGCGACGCGTTCCTCCGGGTTTAGAATCGTATTCTGCACTCAGTACGGCTTCTTACCCAACCGACGACAGTTTCTTGTTCGGTTGCGGGGTCACCCGGAGATACGGTTTCTGGGCGTCGTACCCCGGGAACTTCTTCTGGGCCTCTTCGTCCGTCACGCCCGTTCCGATAATCACGTCATCTCCGTCCTTCCAGTCGGCCGGGGTCGCCACGGCATAGTCGGCGGTGAGTTGCAACGAGTCGATGACCCTCAGCAACTCATCGAAGTTCCGGCCGGTGCTGGCCGGATACGTGAGCGTCAGCTTCACCTTATTGTCAGGCCCGATGACAAAAACCGAACGCACCGTCATCGTGTCGTCGGCGTTGGGGTGAATCATGTCGTACAGATCGGACACCTTACGGTCGGCGTCGGCGATCAACGGGAAATTGGGTGCGTGCCCGGTCACATCTTCGATGTCCTTGGACCACCCCTTGTGGGAATCGAGCGGATCGACGCTCAAGCCGACCACCTTCGTGCCCCGCTTCGCGAATGCTTCTTTCAAACTCGCCACACGACCGAGTTCGGTAGTACACACTGGGGTGAAATCCTTTGGATGTGAGAAAAGCACCGCCCACTGCCCTTTCTTCCACTCGTGGAATTTGATGGTCCCCTCAGTAGTTTCAGCGGTGAAATCCGGAGCCTCATCTCCCAAACGAATAGTCATGATGCTTCCCCCCATGAGCAGGTTTGCCTCGAACCGAAACCCGACCATGATGATTTAATCCAAGGAACACTTGATGTACAGAAAGAGCGCGGCAGCCACCCCCGCCCGTGGGCCACGCCACCAGGCAAACCACGCCCTTGCCACAGCACCGAGGCCGGCAAACCTTATACATGACCATTCTCGGACCATGTCGCCTGAGCCCAACCACTGATGTTGCGTAGCCCGACGTTCCTGACGTTGATCGTCGCCGCCGTGATCGCCGCCACGTGGGGTCTCTCACGGGCGACGACGCGGTTGTCTCCCGCAGTCGCGGACTCTGTGTTCCACGTGATGCCTCGCCCCGCCCGCCTCGTGCCCCGTCCAGGCACCTTCTCGCTCGAGGCCGAACCGACAATCCGCCTTTCCGATCCGACCGACCCCGAGCTGCTCGCGCTTGGCGAGTTTGCCACCGATCTCCTTGGCGCATCGGGAGTCACCGCGAGCGTGGCCTCAGAGGCTGCGCGGAAGACTGCACACGGCGCGATTCACCTGTTGTTGGACCCGACAAACCGAGACCCGGAAGCCTATCGGCTCATCGTATCCGACCGATCGATCGAGATTTCGGCATCGGACCATGCCGGTCTGTTCTACGGCTTACAGACGCTCGGACAGCTGGTGCCGGACGGGACCGCGGACAGCGGATCCACGTCCACCGGTGGCATTGCGATCCCAGCGGTCGAGATCGAAGACAGCCCGAGGTTCCCGTACCGCGGCATGCATCTCGATGTAGCCCGTCATTTTTTTCCTACTTCGTTCGTCAAGCGATACATCGACTTGATTGCCAGGTACAAGCTGAACCGATTCCACTGGCACCTGACCGAAGATCAGGGCTGGCGAATCGAGATCAAGAAGTATCCCCGTTTGACCGACGTCGGAGCTTACCGAAAGGAGACGATGGTCGAAAAGAACTTTCGGCCATACGTGGGAGACGGAACACCTCACGGCGGCTTCTATACGCAGGACGAGATTCGGGATGTCGTGGCGTATGCCCGCTCCCGATACGTGACCGTTATTCCCGAGATCGAAATGCCCGGTCACAGCTTGGCCGCACTCGCCGCATATCCGGAACTGGCTTGCACCGACGGCCCCTTCGAGGTGGGCACTGTTTGGGGCGTGTACGACGACATTTACTGCCCCAGCGAGCGGACATTTGCGTTTCTCGAGGACGTGCTCACCGAAGTGCTGGAGCTATTTCCAAGTCGTTACATCCACATTGGGGGAGACGAGGCTCCCAAGACACGTTGGAGAGCGAGCGAACTCGCCCAATCCGTCATCCGTCGGGAGGGGTTGGCGGACGAACACGAACTACAAGGCTACTTCATCAAACGCATCGAGCGCTTTCTGGCTCGGCACGGTCGTGCGCTGATCGGGTGGGACGAAATCCTCGAGGGCGGACTCCCCCCCGAAGCGACGGTGATGTCCTGGCGCGGTATGGACGGAGGCATTGCGGCCGCGAAACAAGGACACGACGTGATCATGACGCCCGGGAGTCACGTTTATTTCGATCACTATCAAGGCGCGCGGGAATTCGAACCGCTTGCAATAGGTGGCTACACGCCGCTCGACAAAGTCTATGCATTCGAGCCCGTCCCCCAGAGTCTCTCTGCGGCAGAAGCACGTCACGTTCTCGGAGCCCAGGGCAATGTGTGGACCGAATACATAAAGACTCCCGAGCACGTAGAGTACATGGTCTTTCCCCGGCTACTTGCGCTCTCGGAGGTCGTATGGTCACCCCGGAATCTCCGGGATTGGCAGAGCTTCGCAGCTCGTCTACCGGCGCAGTTGCGATATCTCGATCGGCAAGGCGTCTCGTACCGGATACCACACGTACAGGGGTTGGAACGCGACCAACTCACGTTAGTCGACGAGATGACCGTTGAACTGAGCGCGTTGTTGCCGGAGTCAGAGATCTTCTACACCACGGACGGGACCGATCCGACCCGCGCGTCGATCCTCTACCAGGGCCCGTTCACGCTCTCGGTCGACGAGAGCGGTACGGAAGTGCGCGCGCGAGCGTTCTTGCCGAACGGACGAGCCAGCCCGGTCAAGCGCAGTCGATTTGCGAAAACCACGTTACAGCCTGCAGAAGACCCGAGCCCTACCGATCTCGAACCGGGGCTTCGGTACGCGTACTATGAAGCACGCATGGCTTCCGTGACTCGGCTCGCAAACTATTCGCCCGTTCGTCAAGGTACCGCGGCCACGGTGCAACTCCAGGGATTCGAAAGGGCCGAAGAGTTTGGTCTCGTGTTCACCGGGTATCTCCGGGTGCCGCGAGACGGGTTGTATACGTTTTGGCTGACGTCGGACGACGGAAGTGATCTCATCATCGGCGACCGAACGGTCATCGATCACGACGGGCTGCATTCCGCGACCGACCAAGCGGGGACGATCGGGCTCGAGGCGGGGCTTCATCGGCTGACGGTGAGATTTTTCCAACGAGGGGGTGGCCGGGACCTTCGTCTCACGGGACGACTGGAGGGGGAAGGCGAGTTCTCGACCATGGCGGATTGGCTATTTTTCCGCCCCTCCCAGTGACTGGAATCCAGGACCCCGTGAACCGTTTGCGTGTAACATGGCAGGAGCACAGGCGCGACGCCGCAGTCCTGGCGGCGACCAGCCGGTCAACGGCAAATGGAACCACAAATTAGGGGATGATCCCGTGACTCGATGGGAAGCAATCAGCGTCCTGTGCGCCACAGCACTCTCAGTACCGTTGGCGCCGGTTCATGGCCAGGAGACCGGTGCAGCCGACACTGCTTCAACACCGGTGAACTGGACCGTATCCTCAGCCCCACACATCGATCTCTGGTATCACGGCATGGCGGTCATCGGCTTCGACGAATCGGAAGATCTCCCGCTCTACAACCAGGAATACGTGGATCGGATCCGCAAGGAAAAACAACGTCGGGGCATTTATCCGACTCCCCTCGACGAGTTGGTCAAAGATTTACAGAAAGAATTCAAGAAGGACCCGGCATTCCAAAACATGCACTTCCTCCCGCTGTATTTCCCCGAGGCGACGCGCCAGGAGATGCACGGGGCGTTGATGGCCGTTTCGAATCGACAGACGGATTCGCTTCGTACGGCGGGACGGAGCACCCGAGCCGGTATCAGAATGGCGGCGGGCATTTTCGACTCCGGCAACCAGCGCAAGCGGTTGCGGCAGTTCGTCGAAGCGCTCGACCGGGAATGGACCGTGTTCTTTTCGCACTACAGGGAGACCCTCGTCGCGGCCCTGCCCAGTGAAACCGAACTACAGCGGCGCTGGGACCGTGACATCCTCCCCGCCGCACGCGGGTTTGCTCAAAAACACAAACTCAACGACGGCCGGGTCTTCGTGTCCCCGGCTCTCGGGCCGGAAGGCCGCTTGGTGCAGGGGAGCAGCGTGCGTCGAGCCCCCCATATGGTGGCGGTGTGGTGGCCGGGATGGGACGATCTCGACCCAAGTCTGTACGCCGCCGTCCGAGAAATGTGCTTCGCCGCAGTAGACGACGCGCTTCGAGGGGCGGCCCCTCGGGAAGACATCCCCGACTTGACCGGTCCCGCGGCAGTCCGGTGTGGTTCGCTTCTCTTCGAAGAGAACAACCCCGATCAGGTGGGCAATTACCAACGGTCCTTCCTGCGGGCGTCCGGCGACTTCATCGACTACGCCAACGACGCAGAGCTGGCACGCGCATTCGAAGAAGCCTACCCGCTGAACGAAGAATTGGTCGAGGCGGTGGCAGCCGAGCTCGGGCTTCCCGGGAGGGAGCGCGCCCGCGCAAGACCAGCTCCTCGATGGGTCGTGCAAGCGCGTCCGGCAACCGATCTCTGGTTTCACGCCCTGGCGGTAGTGCAGGCCGATCAACCCGGACCACTCGCGCTCTACAGTGCCGACTACGCCACGCGCATCCGATCCATCAAACAAGAACTCGGTGTGTACCCAACGTTGCTCGACTCGATTGCGCCGGACCTTCGCAAGCAGATAGCCGACGACCGTACGTTCGATATCGTGCACTTCCTCCCACTCTATTTTCCGCGCTTGGAGCCGGGACGTCTGATCGAAACGATCCGAACGGCAATCGACAATCGGCCCAACCCTCGCCGGAGGGGACAGGATCCCAACGCCGGACTCGGAATGCTTCAGTTGAACTTCGCAATGGAGAACGGAAGGGTACGCCGAGTGATGCGGACCCTGACAGATGCGGTCGAAAACGAATGGGAGGTGTTCTACAAAGCGTACGCTGAACGCCTGAAAGGAGAGCAAGAGACCCGCTACATGGCCATCCAGTCCATGTGGGATTCTCTGTTTGTGCCGCAGCTCGGGTCATACCTCACGCGTCGCAGGCTAGCGGCCGGAATGATCCTCCCATCTCCGGCTATCGGCCCAGAGGGGCGAATCATCGACGGTGACGGGTTCAACCCAGGCGATCAGGTCGTGGCGGTGCAACTCCCACTCGCAGACGACGGTCCCGCACCAACGGTCTTCGCGTTCCTCAAGGAACTGTGCTTTCTCCTCATCGACGATCGAGAGATCGTGCCGTTTCTCAATGACCGGGACGACATCGAAGAGCTGGACGACTTGAGACGTCGCGCGGCGGTGCGATGCGGCTACATGTTGCTGGAGCTGTATGCGCCCACGCTCGTCGGCCAGTACCGGCGCGTCTTCCTCGACGCAGTGGGCGCGGAGGAGAGTTCTACGGCAAGCGCATTCGAGCGGGTGTACCCGCTCGATCCTCGGGTGTTCGAGCGGTTGCGGAGTCAGATTCGTGGCGGATGAAGAGACCGGCAAGGCCCGCGCGCCCTGGTCTCCCACGCCTGGAACCGACGGGTCGGTGTATCACGCGCCAAGCAAGCGCCCCTGGAAGGTCCCCGCGGCCGCAATGCCGCGCGCGCGGGTCCGAATGGGCGGCGGCGTACTCGGGTCGGTCAGCCTCCACGCGTTAATTCTGTTTGGCTTGATCTGGGGCGGAACCAAACTGTCTGAAATGGTGGGAACGGGGCCCGGAGACGGACCGGCGGGAGGCGGTGGTGGCGGTGGAACGCGGGTGAGTTACATCGAGCTGCCACCGTTCCCCTCTGCGGCAACGGCGCGAGCCCGACCAAAGCCGAAGCCGGAAGAAGAATCGGCTGTCGTTCCCGTACCGGTTACCACGCAGACCGCTCCAGAAGAGGATGCGGAGGAGCCCACATTTACTCCCATTCGGTTCGTGGCTGCCGGCGAGGGGCCCGGCACCGGCGGC
>JBFIZG010000090.1:0-10660 GCA_041604955.1 Gemmatimonadales bacterium
CCGCCGGATTGTTCAACCCGACGAATGGCGTGACCCTCGTGACGCACGTCGCCAACGCCACCGGGTTCAGCGCGACTGCAACGCACGTGAAGCTGAGCGACGGGGAGACCTGCGGAGTCTACATCGGTGATGCGGCAAAGCCAGCGCCGTCGCTCGGCGGCCCCGGCGAGGTCGGCTGCTACTGATTAACCTTCCTGTAGTCTCTGCACCAGCTTGTCGTACATGTCTTCGTACGAGCTCTTGGCAATCTGCTTGTAAAAGGAATCTCGATAGTTTCGCGCCGTGCTGACGCCATCGATGTCCATGTCGTACACCCGCCACTCCCCGTTGACCCGGTGCATTTGGTACGTGACCTCGACGTTTTTCCGGTCTTTGTAGGCGACGGTCGTAACGGTCGCACGTCCATCGGAGACGCGGGGTTCTTGATAGACCATCCGATCGGCCTTGTAGATCTCGAGCTTCTTGACGGACGAATTCTTGATGAGTTGAGAGAACACGTCTACGAAACGCTTTCGCTCTTCTTCGTTCCGCTCGTCCCAGTACTTGCCGAGGGCTCGCTTGGATAGCTCGTTGAAGTCGATGAAGCTATTGATCACGTCCTTGAGCTGTTCCCGCGTAGCATCACTGACACTGTCTCCGCTCTGACGGAGGATGCGCTCGACGGATTGATTACGTGCTTTGATGATGTCAACGGGCCCCTGAACGGCTGCGGCCGCAACCTCGCCGCGAAACATCAACAGCGTGGCTGCCATACAGAGTGTGGTGACGGCGTGTCTCACAATTCGGTTGTTCATCGAGTCGTCCCTGTTGCTCTTTCTTACGTCGTGCCTTCGTATTTTGAACGGCTAATTGCCAAAGATATCGCCGCCGATGACCTGGCTCAACTTTGCGGCAGCAACGTTGTAGTTGAAAACGTTCCGCAGGTGCTCGGCCTGCATTTCGCTGTTCGCCTTGAACGCGTCTATGAGATCCTTGACCTCGCCGACCCCGATATCGAACGTCATTGAGGCCGACCGCAGCCAGCTCGTGGTCGCTCGCGCGGCCGCGCGGCTGTCTTCCATGTCGCTCTCCGCCTTGCGGAGTGCCAAATACTCCTTCTGTACCTCCAGTTCTACACCATCGAGCAGGAGTTGTTCTTTGTGCGCAAGCTGGAAGAACTCCGACCGGGCCACTCGGACCTTATCGCGGGTTTGCCAGAAGTTGAGGTTCATGTTGACGCCGACGGCAATGCCGGGCCGAAAGTAGTTCGTAGGATTGTAGAGAAACGGGTTCCGCGGATCAAACCGATCCTTGGCGAAGTTGTACCGTATCTGTCCGGCCACGAAGAACTGTGGGTAGTAGTCGCTCGCCTCCAGGCGGATCTGCGCTTCCTTGGCTCGGAGGGCGGCTTGGAGTCCGCCGACCTCCGGCCGGTTCCGGGCCGCGAGCCCCAGGTACGTCGGCAGGCTGTCGACAGTGATGGTGACAGGATCGAGGAATTCTGCTGCGGTGGCGATGATCACGTCGTCGTCCACCCCGAGCGTCTTCTTGAAAGCCGCCGCCGTCAAGGAGATCGTGTTTTCGGCCTCGCGCAGCCGCTTGTTGATCTCGTATCGAAAGACTTCCAGCTTGAAGACATCGGTCTGTGATACCTCCTCGGAGCCCTCGTCGAGTTTCTCGGCCACCTTCTCTTCCGCGTCCGTCAGTTCGGCCTCGGCGCTTCGAATGATGGCGAGCAGTTCCTCACCCAGTAACATCGCCCAGTAGAGCTGGCGAACCTGGAACCGCACCTTGGCGTGTTCGGTCTCGAGTCGGTAGTTCGCGGCCTCGACGCCGTGTTCCGCAGCATCCGAGAGGCTGGACAGCTTTCCGAAGGTGTAAATCGGCTGCACGAGATCGAGATCCACTTGGGTGAAGTACCTGAGATCACTGCCGCTGAACGCCGTGTCGGGCGACGTCACAAAGCCGGTGATGGAGTCGACGACACCTTCGGCCTTGGTGCTGGGTCCCCAGAGGTTCCGGACGGTGAAGCGTGGCAGGTACTTCGCGTTGGATGCCTGGCGCAACTTGGCCTCGAACGTCGCCACACCCAGTTGGGCGTCTCGCACGATCAAGTTGTTTTGGAATGCGAGTTCCTCGCTCTGCTCGAGGGTCAGCCGCAGTGTGTCGGGCAGCACCTGTGCGAGAGCATTCGCTGTGGGGAGTCCCGCGAGAACCATGACGGCGGTGAGGGCGAGCTTCATGCGTACGTTCCTCGTCTGAGCCTGCTTGGGAGTCTCGTTCGTGGCTGGAATCCGCGTCCGTCGGTGCGCTGCGTGGCGGTCCAGTGGGTACGTCAACGTATGGTACGACGGCCCGCACTTCCAGGTTCCGGCCTGGGGATCGCCGGCGCGTCGGCTCCACAGGTTATTGATTTTGTTGAGCTTAGGTATGCAGCGTGCCGATCCGTCGCCCGGCGCCAGCCGGTTCTGGCGGCCGGAGGAAAAGCGGCGCCGGCCGGCATCGAGGTTCACGGTTCGGTCACGCGAGGATAATTGCAGACTCCACCACCGGTGTCGATGACGGTGGGCAATCGACCCCTGTTCAGAAGCGAATCGCCGGGGCGGAGCGCGACGGGCAAGGCGACGGAGCGAGGTGACCAAAACCGGCTCATCGAGCGGGTTCGGTCGAAGGCGCAACCCAATGGCTCTGGCGGGCTTGGGGCTCGGCATGCGGGGCGTGCTGGAGGCGCCGTTTTGGCCCGGCGAGGGTCTAGCGGTAGTCGCCATCCCCGTGTATCGTCCTTAGCTGCAATCGTGCTACTCACTCTTTGGTGTGAGGCGTTCGATCCCGCACGGTGATCGAGCGCCACGAGGTGAAGGGACCACACTGGTTTTTCGACCCGCTTATTAAGGATGCGACTTGCCTTCCACCGAGCATAAGATCTCGCGCGCGCTGGTCCTTGCCGCCGGAGACGGGACCCGCATGGGAGACCACTCTCCGAAGCCGATTCTGGATATGGTGGGCCTCCCCCTGTTGGCGAGGACGCTCCTCAGCCTCGAGCGTGCGGGGATTACCGATGCCTTTGTCGTGTTGGGGTTCGAAGCGGATGCTGTTCGGGCTGTCATCGAACAGGTGGCGACGCTCAAGCTCCGGGTTCATTGGCTCTACAACGGATTGTGGGAGGAGCCAAACGGGCTCTCGGTGCTTGCCGCCGAGTCGGTGCTCGACGGGCCGTTCATCCTCACGATGTGCGACCACGTCATCGATCCAAAGATCGTCGCTCGCCTGCAGGAAAAAGCGGACGGATTTCGCGGGATCGACCTGGCCGTCGACTACGACGTTGACCGGGTCTTCGATCTCGATGACGCGACCAAGGTGAAGGTCTCATCCGATAGGATCGTACATATCGGGAAATATCTGACGGAGTTCAACGCCGTCGACACCGGTGTTTTCCTCGCATCTCCCGCCTTGTTCGATGCCGTGAAGGCAGCACAACAGGACGGCGACGCGTCGCTATCCAGTGCCGTGCAAAAACTGGCGGATCGGGAGATGGCCCGTGTCACCGACATCGGAGACCTGATGTGGCAGGACGTGGATACCCCGCGTGATGCGCGCGAGGCCCAGCGGAAGCTCCTTGCGAGCGCCCGAAAATCGTCCGACGGACCGATCGCGAGGAGCTTGAACCGTCCCATTTCCCTCGCCTTGAGCAAACGCTTGGCGGGAACCGGCGTGACCCCGAACCACGTCACGTTCGCCAATCTTCTGCTGGGCGTAGCGTCAGGAGCGGTGGCGGCACTGGGCGGGTACACGGCGTTCCTGGTGGCTGCCATTCTGTTTCATCTGAGCTCGGTGTTCGATGGGTCGGATGGAGAACTCGCCAAGTTGACGTTCCGAACGAGCAAGCGAGGAGAGTGGTTCGACACGGTCTCCGACAACATCACCTACCTCGCCTGCTTGGTGGGCCTCACGATAGGCGTCACCCAGGGATCGCTGCCTGGAATCTTTTTCATCTCCGGTGTTGTCGGGTTCGTTTTCGCTCTTGGGGCGTTCGTGAACCTGTACATCTACCTGCTGAGACGGAAGAAGTCGGGGAGCCTGCTGGCAGTCCAGCATGGGTTCGAAAGAGGGAACGGCCCGGTGGCACGCGTCATCCGTATCCTGCAGTATCTCACGAAGCGCGATGTTTTTGCGTTTCTCATGCTGGTGCTTGCAATCGTTGGGCAGCTACCTTTGGCACTTCCGTTTTTTGCCATCGCGACGTCGGTCGTTTTCATATCGTCGATCAGGCTGAACGTGGTTAAGCAGCCCAAGCCGGCTGCTGCCGCGGAGGAGTCGGATCTCGCCGAAGTAACCACGCTGCAATGGGTGACCGGGAAGCGGCGGAAGACCGCGTCAGAGACGGTGAACGGGTAACGTCTGATCCACCCCGCAAGGGCGATGCATCCGTGCCCTAACACTGCGTCGGATGTTGGCGACGCACCCGCCACCCCGCCACACACCCCATCGATGAAACATCCAACGTCCAACATCCAACGGTGCAGGCTGGATGCAAGACCGCAGGACGCGAAAGATCGTCTGTCGGCGGGTGCTCCCGAGCGGGGTGGATTCGATTGCCGCGTCGGGTCAACGCACGCGTTGCTGGATGTTTGATGTTTGGTGTTGAATGTTGAACGTTGAACGTTGAACGTTGAACGTTGGACGTTGGACGTTGGATGTTGGACGTTGGACGTTGGACGTTGGACGTTGAATGTTGGACGTTGGACGTTGGACGTTTTGTCGTTTATCGCCGGAGGTACCCATGTCCCGCTACTCCCGCCGAGAGTTCATTGAATCCGCAGCCGCGCTCTCAGCCGCGCTGGGCGTTGACGTCCGGGGGCTCCCGCGAGACGGAACGCGCCAAACCGAGCAGGATCCCGGCCCTGACCTCGTCGTCCTGAACGGGCGCGTCTACACCATCGACGACATGTCGCCACGGGCCGAGGCCTTTGCCGTCAAGAACGGCCGGTTCATCGCCGTCGGCAGCATGTCTGAAGTCCGGGGCCTGGCAACGGGCGGCACCCAAGTCATCGATGCCGGTGGTATGACGGTCGTTCCCGGGTTCATCGACGCCCACTGTCATCCCAGAGGGGTGAACGAGCTGGTTGGCGTCAACGTGAACCTCCGGACGGTGGAGGAGGTGAAGGCTGCGCTACGCGAGAAGGCCGCGACAACGCCGCCGGGGTATTGGGTTTCCGGATACATGTACGACGATACCAAGCTCGACCGACCGGTGACGCGGGCGGACTTGGACGAGGCGGCGCCGGACCATCCGGCGATGGTGGGGCATCGCGGTGGGCATACCGGGGTCTACAACAGTGTGGCGTTTGAACTCGCGGGTGTGACGGCAGAGTCGCCGGACCCGGAAGGCGGCAGATTCTATCGGGCAAATGGGCAACTTACGGGAAAGGTCGCCGAGCGCGCTCGGCGCGTGTTTGATGGCTTGGGCAAGCGCGAGGAAGTCACGCGCGAAACTCGCCGAGAAGGAATGGAGCACATCTCGGCGGAGATGGCGAAGGCCGGGCTCACGTCGGTCCACTACACAGGCGGGAACCCGGATTCGCTGATCGCGCTGCAGGACGCGTATGCCGCGGGCACCCTCAAGTTCCGCATGTATTTCTTCCCACGCGGCCGGACGTACGAAACGCTCCGCGCCTCGGGAATTAGAACGGGATACGGCGACGAGTGGTTGAAGATCGGCGCCGTCAAGTACGGTGCGGACGGGTCGGCATCGGAGCGTACCATGCGGATGAGCACACCGTACGTCGGCCGTCCGGATGACTACGGCATTCTCACGATGTCGCAGGAGGAGATCCACGAGGCGGTGGAGGAGGCGCATCGAAGCGACTGGCAGATCGGCATCCATGCCAACGGCGACGTCACGATCGACATGGTGTTGAACGCTTACGAGCGGGTGCAGCGGCAGTGGCCCAAGCCAGACACGAGGCCTCGCATCGAACACTGCTCGTTGGTGAACCCGTCGTTGCTCCGTCGCATCAAGGCAACGGGTGCGATCCCGACGCCGTTTTACACCTATGTCTACTACCATGGGGACAAGTGGCAGGAATACGGCGACGAGAAGATGCGCTGGATGTTTGCGCACCGTTCGTTTTTGGACTACGGCATTCCGGTGGCGCCGGCGTCGGACTACATGCCGGGCCCGTACGAGCCGCTGATGGCGCTCCAGAGCATGGTGACGCGGCGCGACTTCCGCGGGCGGGAGTGGGGTCCCAACCAAAAGGTCACGCTGGATGAAGCATTGAAGATCTGCACCATGAACGGAGCCTATGCGTCGTTTGAGGAGAACCTCAAAGGCTCAATCACCCCGGGGAAGCTTGCGGACTTCGTGATGCTTGCCGAGGATCCACATGACGTGGATCCGAATCGGCTCAAGGACATACGGGTGGTGCGGACCGTTGCGGGTGGGAGGACCACGTACGAGGGGTGAGGCTGGGGAGAGGGGTTGAGCCTCGCTTTGCAGGGCTACTGACTCTTAATCAGTAGCCGCAGATGGACGCTGATGTAGGCGGATTGACGCGGACGTTACTGAGATGGCCTCGGTGACCGTGCGGCGTTAAGGGCCTTCTTTGAGTCTCTGAGCGTCGATCTGCGTCCGTCCGCCTTCTTTCCGTGCAGATCCGCGGCCCCTTAATCAGTAGGTTCACGAGGCCTGCGCTTGCGCGCACACCTCGTGCGCTTGCCTTCCGTCGGTCGCTCTGCGACCTTGGGTCGGCACCGCGTCCGGGGTTCGATTCCCTGGCGGTGCATTTCGCCAAGCGTTTTCTCTTCAACAGGTTCTCGTTTTCGACGGTCGCTCTCGCGAGCGGCCGTTCGTTGTTTGGGACCCCAAGAGGGACCCCAAACTCCTCGTACCTCGCGCTCGCTCGCTGGAACTCGCATCTTCTAGACCCATGACCGAGAGCACCTCCCGCCTCTCGACCGCCCTCGCGGACCGTTATAAGCTCGAACGCCGGCTTGGCGAAGGCGGCATGGCGACGGTCTATCATGCCGAGGACTTGAAGCACAAACGCAAGGTCGCGGTGAAAGCCCTACCGGTTTTCCACGGACGTCCAGATTGGATGACAATCCCATAACACTGAAGACGAGAGCACTCAATCCAACGGTTGGGACCGAGCGCATTGAGATCCTAGACGTGCTCCGTGGGTTTGCTCTGTTTGGAGTCGTCGTCGTCAACATGTCCGTAGACTGGAGTTGGTCAGACAGCTTTGTCGCCCAGACGCCACAACGGGCCGACGACGTCATCGCACATGTACTGAAAGTTCTTGGTCGCGGGAAGTTCCTAACGGTCTTTTCGTTTCTCTTCGGTCTGGGGGTCATGATGCAGATGCGGCGCATCACTGCTCGTGGCGCTCGTCACGTCCCACTCATGCTCCGACGCCTAAGCGTATTGTTGCTCATCGGCTTGATGCACTACTTGCTGATCGGCTGGACCGACATCCTGCATGCCTATGCTGTGCTCGGGATGCTCTTGCTGTGCTTCCATCGCTGCACCGCGAGGACCCTGTTGGTTTCGGCGGTCGCAATCGTCGCGCTGAATGTTGGCCAACCCAAACCGCTTCTTGTCATGGCAGGCGAGAAGGTACTTGTTACGGTCCGAGGTGAAACTACGGGTGCGGATACAGAACTTCGCCAGCCTGATCAGGAATCGCTCGGGGGTCAGGAAGAGGAGGAATCGCTTGAGCGGGTCTATCGTGTCTACGCTAACGGCAGCTACAGCGACATTCTCAAGGCGAACGCACTTGATTTCGCGGGCTATGTTCGGCATTTCGCGTTGCGCTGGTGGTTGGGGTCGCTCTTTCCCCTCCTACTCCTTGGCGCCTTCGCGGCACGAACACGCATCCTCGAGAACGTCGAGCATCACATCGGACTTCTCCGAAAGGTTTTCTGGTGGGGCCTAGGACTTGGACTTGCTGGCAGCTCGCTGACCTTGTTGGGAGAAACGCTATGGAAGAACGAGTCGCTATCCTTTCACACGCTACAATTCAAGCATCTGGTAGACGTCATAGGCATCCGTGCGCTTGGGCTCGCGTACGCCAGCGGCATCGTTCTCCTGTTTCAGAATCGGAAGTGGAGAGGTCGCTTGGCTCCATTAGCAGCCGTTGGCCGCACAGCATTCTCGAACTATCTGCTACAGACTGTTCCTGCCGTCGCCCTCTTCTATAGTGTCGGACTAGGACTTTACGGCAAAGTCAGCCCCGTACTTGGAGCATCTCTTGCCGTGCTGATTTTCCTTGTCCAAGTCAAAATCAGCGCGTGGTGGCTAGCACGGTTCAGTTTCGGCCCCGCCGAATGGCTGTGGCGATCGCTCACCTATGGCAAACTTCAACAAATGTCACGCACCCAGTAGCAGGTGTGTGGCCGATGAGGTGCGACACGCGACAGTTACTCGAACCACCCATCGTCGTATGCTAGGAGCGGCCCCCGGTTTTGGAGACCGGTGCTGGTGCACGGCCCTCCGAGTACCCGCGTTACGCAGCGGATTCCGTCCCACTGCACAGCCTCCCAGATCGTCTCCTGGAAGGCCTGGAACTGCTACGGACCAACCCGCACGGCCTTCGGTTGCCGTACCTCTTCCGGGTCTTCGTCGAGTTGATTGGAGGGATTCTTGTGTTTAAGAAGCCGGAGGAGCTCGAATTCGTTGAACAACTCACTGGTATTCCCAGGCACGAAGTCATCGAGTCATTGAAGTTGCTCGATCATTTCTTTGCTCCGGAAGGCACAACGTGTTTCTACAAGCAGAAAGACGAGTTGCTGTGCTTGACCCTTGTTCCGGGGTTTGTGAGGGGAGGTGGCTCCTTCCTCCGTCAATCGCTCTACGGTTTGAAGTCATATGATGAGCTATGCGACGACATGGGAAGGCTTCTGGCGAAGCTCCATAAGGCTACTTACGAAGTCTTGGAACCTCATCTCAAGAAACCGTAGTCGATATCTCCGGGCAACCCAAAGGGGACCCCAAACTCATCGAAATTCAACGAGTCTGCGATAAACTGACGCGTTCGTCGGCGGTGCTAACGCCCTGTCGCTCGGCGCCTTAACACAACTCAAACGCTCTCCCCGAAACTTGCGCTCATAAACTCTTAATCAGTAGGTCTCACCCTGCGCCCGGACGCCCCCCCGAGCTACAGCGTAGCCCTCCCAATCACCTACCTGTCTCAAGACCCAACCCCTCGGACGACCGGGGCTTGACACATAATAATATAGCTATTATTGTATGTCTGATCATGACGCCAAGGACTTCGAAACCGATGCTCGCTGGCATAGATGCCGCGACCCTCTCGAGGGCGGCCGACACGATCAAACTTCTCGGTCATGCGGAGCGGCTGAAGATCGTGGAGGTTCTGGAGCACGGTGAGGCAACCGTTTCGGATATCCAGGCCGCCTTGGATCTGCGACAGGCGATTGTGTCCCAACACCTCGCGAAAATGCGCGGCGCCGGCATCGTTGCTGCCGAGCGGGACGGCGTCCACGTGTACTACCGGATCGTCGAGCCCAAGGTCCGGCACATCTTGAATTGCATCCGCAAATGCGACCTGTAACACGGCGGGCAGGTCAGAGGCCGCCGAGCGCCCGATTTCGTGAGCAAAATATATGTATATAGCTATTATCCTATTATCAGTCGGCCAGCCGAGCCAGGTCGCGCAAGTGGTTGGGGACACCCTTCCATTGTCGCTGGCCGACGCTACCGAGCTGGCGCGGGAGTACAATCCGAGCTTGCGGGCGGAACGGGCTGACGCCCTGGCCGCAGCGCAGGCGCCGCTCGCCGCGAGCCGCGCGTTCCTCCCCACAGTCGCGCTCGGTGTGCAGGCGATCCGGACGACCGACCCGGTGGCGGTGTTCGGCCTCAAGCTTCGCCAGGAGAACTTTGCGGCCGAAGACCTCGGCCTGGATCCGCTCAATCGGCCGACACCGTACTCGGGCTACAACTCCTCGGTCACAGTGGAGCTGCCAGTGTTCGCGCCGGAAGGGCTGTTCGGCTATTCGGCCGCGAAACGGTCCGCCGCGGCCGGAATGGCCGCCGCCGACCGAGCCGCCGGTGCCACCGTGTTCCGCGTCGTCAACGCGTATTGGGACGCTCAGCTCGCCAGCCGAAGGGTTGAAGCGCTTGCCAGCGCGCGCGATGCCGCGAGGGCACACGCGGAACAGGGTGACGCCCTCGAACGGCAGGGGATGGTGACGGGACTCGACGCACGCCGCGCCAGGCTGAGGGCCGCCGCAATCGAGGCAGATTTGGCCGTCGCCGACGCGCAAGCGGAAAACGCACTCTCTATGCTCCGCTCCTTGTTGGCACTGCCGGACTCGCAACCCGTCGCGCTTACGGATTCGCTAGTCGGTAATGGCGGCGCAGAATGTCGTGATGATACTGGAGGATGCGACGTGAACGCGCGGCAGGATCTCGCGGCGCTCAGGTTCGCCGGCGAGGCGTCCGCCGCCGCTCTCAAGAGTGCGTGGGCGTCCAACCTGCCAGCCCTCGCCGCTTTCGGGTCGTTCGGCCGTTACGGTCGGTCGTCCCCGTTTGGTGGGGGGAGTGGTGACTGGACGATCGGAATCGGGGTGTCGTGGAAGCCGTTCCAGGGACTAGCAGGCGCGGCCGCGGTGAGACGCGCCCGGGCAGAACGGGAGGCGGTCGAGCAACGCGCGGAAG
>JBFIZG010000091.1:0-10635 GCA_041604955.1 Gemmatimonadales bacterium
ACGGCGTGAAGCTGGACGGCTTGCCCCGGTCGTACGGATGTCGGCGCCTGTATTTCAACGGGGATCGCCGGCCCCGCCTGCCATTTGTGGGCGATTTCTGGGATCGCGATCTTTCCCTGGAGCCACTTTTCTGTGAGGTCTACCTGTTCCTGTGCGCCGTCGAGCTCTAGGGCCAACGGCATGAACTGGTTCCCCGCCAGAAACCGATGACTCCGGTGCTTGCCGTCGCTCGGCGATCGGTTGTAGTCCGCCGCGTCTCCGCTCGACGGGTCGGTGGATGCCAGCAGTGGCATGTGACATTCGCGGCACTCGATCGTCTTCGTCGGGTCGCCGGGCTCGTTCCAGCGGCTCTTACGCCAGTTGTCGAACTGATTCTGAAGCTGCACCCACCCGACCTGGTTGATCTCCTCGTCGATGAATTGCTTGTGGCATGCCGCGCAGAACTCCGGACTCTTGAACAACCGATGCTCGAGTGACTCGACGTGATGTCTCGGATACGACTTGATCAAGAAGTCGCGGATGAATCGCGTGGTCTTCCCGTCGCGTAACTCGAACATGTACCGTTTGGGCTGTGTGATGACGTAGGCGGCGTTGCCCTGGACGTCTGTCTCCTTGATGGCATGGCACGCGAGGCAGGAGACCCCCTCCTGGTATCCGGTCAGATTGGTCAGATCGTCGGTGAAGACATTCTTTGCACCGGAGAAGAGTGAGATGGGATCATGACACCCCCCACAGTAGCGCGTTGTTTCGGCGCCGTTCTGCTCGGCCATCACGTTCTGGACGGTCTGAAACGCGACATCCATCGCGGACCAACGGTGCGAACTCACCTTCCACTCTTCGAGGATTTCGACATGGCACCCGGCCGTGCCGCAGGATTCGGATCCGCCAAGCGAACGGGCGTCGAACGCGCCTCCGGTGCTGGTGTTGGCGAGACTCGGTGCGAAGGGCCGATCCGGTCCGTACAGGTAGCTGTAGTCGGCAGGCAACGCGTTATGCAAGTCCGGTGGCTCGTACGCGTACCACGACAAGCCGAGGACGGCAAACAAGAGTGCCGTCACTGCCAACGTTCGCCACCCAAAGCGCTTTTCCGCTGCCCGCACGGCAGCCGCTTCTGGTTTCCGGCCCTTGAGATTGTACCACACCAGCGACACGACGTGCGGCACGACCGCTGCGATCAACGCGAACGTCGCCACGATATGGATGAGGTCCCACGCGTAACTGATCCTTGTCGCGAACACGGCCTGGTATGTGAGCACGAGGCCGGAAACCACGGCGACAAGTGTCGCGACCAAGGCAAAGTACCCGGTCAGCATGACATGGGTCAGCCGAAGGCTCCGATACAGGTTCCAATGTCGAACCTGGTACCACACGAAGGGAATTACGAATATCAGCCCCACGACGGTGTGCAGCAGCACCATGAGCTGATTTGGCACGCTGAACGGGAGCAGGTAGATCGATAGGCCCGTGAGCGTTTCGAATACGAGCAGTCCGCCGACACATGCCAGCAGGCGGCGATGCCACTCGTTGGCTCGGGAATGATGAGTGGAGGAGACAGTCATCGAAGTAACTTCACAGTTCGAATCACGGTTAGGGCCTTGCGTCTGACTAGTTGGTCGATCGGTCGCGTCTTGGCGGACGGGAGGGGGTGACGCGGTTCCAAAGTGTAATCCTCCGGAAGGCCCCGCGTTGACGAGGCATTCACTATGAAGGTTCGGTCACTGGGATTGAAGAATCCATGAGTTTTTCATGAAACCTCGAATGGGTGCCTTGACCGGGCTGACGCAAAATTCAAAATTTGAACCGAAGTTAAAATTTGTCGAAAGGGCGTTCTCATGCCCGCAGGCAACACGCGCGCCCATGGGTCATCCCGGGTGCGCGAAAAACACCGTCGCCGGCGTGCCGAGATCTTGCACGCGGCGCTCAGAGCATTTCGGGCGAAGGGGTTCCACGCCACGACGCTCGACGACATCGCCGAACACCTCGGAGTGCGCAAGACTGCGCTCTACCATTATTTCCCGGACAAAGAGTCGATTCTCTACGAATGTCACCGCGAGTCGCTCGTGCAGGTCCACCGGTTGCTGAAGGACGCGGTCGAACAGTGTGATTTGGCCGCTGACCAGTTGCGACACGTCATCCGGGAACACGTGCGGGTCATGACCGAGACACTCGGCGGGTCACCGCTCGCGTTCGAGGTGACCGCATTGTCACCACGGCACCAAAAACAAGTCATCCGGGAGCGGGACCGCTATGAAGGCGGACTCCGCCAGATCATCGCTCGGGGGGTCGCCGAGGGTGAATTCCGGTCCGCTGACCCCAAGACCGCCGTCTTCGCAATTCTGGGAGCGATCAACTGGATCGCGCGATGGTACCGCCCCGAGGGATCTCTTCACGCACCCGAGCTCGGCGAGGAGTTTGCCGATTACTTAGTGGGAGGCTTGACATGTCGCACGCCACGATGACGCGTCATTTTGCGACGCGTTCCGCCGACTCCTTTTCGTTCGACGAGATCCTCTACGAAAAGGGAGGAGGCGCCGCGCGCATCACCATCAATCGGCCACACAACTACAACGCCTACTCCACATTGACGCTTGAAGAGTTGGCCGCCGCTTTTCGCGATGCCAGCTTCGATGACGGCGTCGGTGTAATCGTCTACACTGGAAGTGGAGATCGGGCGTTTTGTACCGGCGGGGACGTCAAAGAGTACGCCGAGAGTTACGTCGCCACGCCGCGGGACTATTGGAAGTACATGGCGCAGTTCCGTGCGTATATCGAAAGCATCATCAACACCGGCAAACCGGTCGTCGCGCGTTTGAACGGGATGGCGGTGGGCGGCGGGAACGAGAGCCAGCTGGCGTGCGACCTGACGGTGATGGCCCAGCACACGATGATCAAGCAAGTGGGCACGCATGTGGGGTCGGTTGCGTGCGGCGGATCCACGCAATGGCTGCCGCTCGTCGTGGGCGACAAACGGGCACGTGAGATTCTGATGCTCAACGACCCCATCCCCGCCATCAAGGCACAGGAATGGGGCCTGGTCAATTGGGTCGTGCCCACCGTCAGAAAGGGAGATGACTGGATCGAGGAAGCGAACGCCGACGAGATCAAGAAAGCGCAACGACACCAGGATGATTACCGAATCGACCTCACGAGGTTGGACGAGTTCGTTGACGACATCGTCCGGCGGCTACTCGCCTCCTTCCCCGAGTGCACACGGTACACCAAACAGCAGGTAAACTTTTGGAAGGATCTCGCGTGGCACTCGACGGTGCGTCACGCGCAGGACTGGCTGTCATTGCACTACGCGTGTTGGGAGCCTATCGAGGGCATGCAGGCGTTCGTGGAAAAACGACCGGCCCGGTACGCCATGCTGAGGGAGCGTGCTGCGGCGAATGGATCGTCCGAGTCACCCTGGGGGTCGGCGATTTCGACTTGCGGCGCGTGCGGCGCCAAGAATCTTCCGGCCGATCACCAATTCTGCGGCGTATGCGGCCAACCGCTATCGTAACCGGCGGCGGCCGCGGCATCGGGCGTGCCGTGGTAGATGCGCTGGCGCACGATGCATGGGTGGCGGCGTTCGACGTTGCGTTTCCGCACGCGGCGACGTCGGCGAGCATGACGCTGGAAGTCAATGTGACGGATGTGAAAGGGGTGGCTGCAAGCGTCGACCAGGTCATCACGGAGCGTGGCGGTGTGGATTGGGTCGTCTGCGGCGCGGGGATCACCCGCGATCGCGTTAGTTGGAAGCTCACCGACCACGAGTGGGAGGAAGTGATTGCCGTGAACCTGACGGGCGCGTTCAATGTCGCTCGGGCAACGGCACAGGGACTTCGGGAATCGCAGCACGGACGGTTGGTGTTCGTGGGATCGATCAACGGCACTCGTGGCCGGTTCGGGCAAGCCAACTACGCAGCATCCAAGGCCGGCCTGATCGGGTTGGCGAGGTCGCTTGCACTGGAGTTGGCGCGTGAGCATGTAACGGTGAACGTCGTCGCTCCGGGTTTCATTGAAACCGACATGACTCGGGACCTGCCGGAGCACATTCGGCAACGCAGCATCGAGCAGACGCCGCTCGGGCGTACCGGACGTCCCGAAGAAATCGCTTCCGCGGTGCGATTCCTCTGTAGCGATTCGGCGAGCTTCGTGACCGGAACGGTACTTCCGGTCGATGGAGGGCAACTCCTGGGTGGCGTGTAACTGGAGACAACGATGAGTGTTCGAGTATCGGTGTCGGACGGAATGGGTCGCGTGGTGCTCGACCATCCCCCACTCAACATCCTGACGCGCGAGCTGTTGGCCCGATTGCGAAACGAACTCAACAGCCTCGAAGGCGAGCGAGATCTTCGCGTAGTGCTGCTCTCTGCGGAGGGCAAGCACTTTTCCGCAGGTGCGGACGTAGAGGAACACCTGCCGCCGGAGTTCAAAGCGCTGATTCCCGAGTTTCTCGACACGGTGCAAACGATCGCAGCGTTCCCTCTTCCCGTAATCGCAGCGGTTTGCGGGCGGTGTCTGGGCGGTGGGTTCGAGCTCGTCCAGGCCGCTGATTTAATCGTCGCGGGACAGAGCGCAACGTTCGGACAGCCGGAAATCCTCTTGGGTGTGTTTCCTCCTGCGGCGTGCGCGTTCTTGACGCGCCGGCTGTCGTACGGGCTGGCCGCCGAAATTGTGTTGACCGGTGACCCCATAAGCGCCGACCGAGCATTCCAAGCGGGTCTCGTGCACCGGGTGTCGCCGGATGACGACACCGACGGTGCCGCGCTCGAGCTCGCGCAAAGCATGACGCGGCACAGTGCGAAGTCGCTGAGAATTGCCAAGCGGGCCCTTCGAGCGTGCGCGCCGGCTGCATCAGAGGCACTCGAGGTCGCAGGAAGGATCTACACGGAAGAGTTGATGGAGACTGGTGACGCGCTGGAGGGATTGACGGCGTTCGTGGAAAAGCGGACCGCCGTATGGAGCCACCAATGAGCACCCCTGACGCCAGATCGCCAACGGTCGACGTGTTTCCTGAATGGAGGGGCCAGCCGCTCGAGGAAATCCTGTGGCACTGCCGAGAACTGGTCGAAGACATCAGCTTTCCGACCGTACGCCGGTGGCGAGAGAACGGCGGCAAGGTCGTCGGGCACTTTCAGGTCTATTTTCCAGAGGAAATCGTCCACGCTGCGGGGTTGTTGCCGTTCAAGGTCCGGGGAGCGCCTGTCGAAGCGGTCCAGGCCGATTCCCGCTTCGGTTCGTATCTCTGCTCGATTCTCAAAACTTCCTTGGAGCTGGTGTTGAGCGGACGGGTGGCGCTCGACATGTTCGTCACGCACCCCATCTGCGACGCAGCGCGGAACCTGGCGGGCGTGTGGGGCCGAAACTTTTCCTATCCGTGTCAGATCCTCTATCTCCCACAGAATGCCAACTCAGCGCACGCGCCCGAATACCTGACATGCGAGTACGCGCGCCTCAAGCGGTGTGTGGAGGATATTGCGGGGCGCGTGGTCACCGACGACGATCTTCGGCACTCGTTGACGCTCTTCAACGACAACCGCTCCTTGCTTCGCCAACTCTATGGCGTCAAGCAGGAAGCTCCGTGGCTGCTCGCGGTAGACGAAGCGTACGTCCTGGTATCTGTCGGCGGGCTCATTCCACGCGAGGAGCACAACGAGCTGCTGCGTACGGTTCTCCCACTCATCCAACGGCGCGAGGTCAAACGCCAGGACAAGATTCGCGTGGTGTTCGAAGGAGGGTTCTGCGAACAGCCCCCGTTGGATCTGATCAGGACGATCGGCCGCTCCTGCTACGTCGTTGATGACGACTTGCTCATTGGGCTTCGCTGGATCGTGGACGACGTGCCGGTCGCCGGTGACCCGCTCGCCAATTTGGCTCACGCCTATCTCGAGCATTCCTCATACAGCCCGGTGCAGCACGACCTGCGGAAGCCAAAGGAAAGAATGCTCCTCGACCGGATTGAGGCTGCCGGCGCCCAAGCCGCGATTGTGACTGCCGCCAAGATGTGTGAGCCCGGTCTGGAGGAGCAGGTGGCGTATACGCGAACACTCGACGGCGAGAACGTGCCGTACTTCGTGAGCGAGTTCGAGGAAAACATGACCAGCTCCGATCATCTGGAGATTCAGCTCGAGACGTTTGTCGAGAATCTGCTCTTTGATTAACGAACGAGAGGACGATGACTGACTCGACGGTCGATGGGACCATGGTCGGGCGCGGCAACAAGGATGGCGCCGCACTCTTTCGCTCCTGGTTCGAGGGATTGACCGAAGCGGCCAACCAGGAGAAACGCAGTGCGTATGTCTTCGTGATGGGGAGCTTTGCGGAACTGCTACGGGTGTTCGACTTCCCGATTGTGTTTCCCGAGATCAACTCGCTTCAGACTGCCGTCAGACGTGTTGCGCACGAATATCTCAACGAGGCGGAGGACTACGGCTATTCGCCGGACATTTGCGGCTACGTCAAGGCGGACGTGGGTACACAACTCCGTGGGGGCGAGCACCCGATGGGCCGGATTCCCAAACCGGCCCTCGCCGTCTACACGAACGCCTGTAACACCTATATCAAGTGGGCGGAGATTTGGGAGCGGATGTATCACGTCCCAACGTTCACGCTCGACGTGCCGGGAACCCGCATGGCGGGTGGTCAGACGTTTGGGGGCGACCGTGATTTCGAGAACGACCGACGCTATGTGCAGGCCCAGCTCGAAGAGTTGATTGCGCTCTGCGAGGAAGTGTCGGGGGTGAAGTTCGATATCGATCGCCTGCGGGATGCCATGGAGCACGCCAACGTCATGTCGGCCGGATGGAAGCGTGTCCTCGAATTGAACCAGAGCAGGCCCTCGCTCTTCAACGCGCTGTCGGACGGGACGATCTATCTAGGTGTTGCCAACGGGTTCCGCGGATCTGCCGAAGGTGCGGCATATTTCTGCGAGCTGGTTCAAGAGATGGAGTACAAGGCTGCCCAAGGTATCGGGACGCTCACCGACGAAGAGTACCGTTTGCTCTTTGTGGGTGTTCCATGTTACCCGATCTTCCGACGTTTTACTGAGCTGTTCACGGAATGGGGTGGGACGTTCGTCAACTCCACCTATCTATGGTTTGCGTCAGGCGGGACGAACACGGGTTACCAGTACGACACTACGCGTCCAGTCGAGAGTCTCGCCGAGGGGATATTGCTGAGCGTTCGCGACGCAATGGACAGCATGTTCTTCCAAACCGAGATCCTGGTGGACATGATCGACAGCTATGCCGCCGATGGCGTCGTGTATCACCCAATCAAGAGTTGCCGCACGGTCTCGACCGGCCTGGCCGACAACAGGCGGGCGCTGATGGAGCAGTGCGACGTCGCGAGTCTGTTCATCGAATCCGACATGATGGATCGGCGCGTCGTATCGGAGGCGCAGCTCAAGAACCGGGTGGACGCGTTCTTTGAAGGACTGGCCACTCGCATGCATCAGGCGAACGTGGGCTAGGACATAGGTATCCGCCAGACGGGGGTGCGATGGCATACGCAGCGGGGGTGGACGTAGGGTCCACCCAAACCAAAGCCGTGATCGTCGACGAGGGGAAACACATCGTCGGTCGGTGTCTGAAAGATACGGGCGCGAACGTCATACGGGCTGCCGAAAACGCGTTTCAACAAGCGCTCTTGGATGGAAACTTGCGCGAAGAAGAGGTGGAGTATGTGGTTGGGACCGGGTACGGGCGGTACAAGGTGACCTTCGGGAATACGCAGGTGACCGAAATCAGCTGCCACGGCCGGGGTGCCGTACACATGTTCCCTGGCACGCGAACCGTTGTGGACATGGGTGGGCAGGACACGAAAGCGATTCGGGTCTCCACAACCGGCGAAATCCTCGATTTTTGCATGAACGACAAATGCGCCGCCGGTACCGGCCGATTCCTCGGCGCTGCGTCGAGTGCGCTCGATATCCCGATCGAGGAACTCGGGCCTACGGCCTTGCGCGGCGAGCGACCGGTCAAGATCAGCACGACGTGTACGGTGTTTGCCGAGTCCGAGGTACTTTCATGGTTGGGACGAGGCAAGAAAATCGACGACATCTTGCTCGGTGTGCATCAATCCATTGCGGCGCGTTCGGCCGGCTTGTTGCGCCGGGTCGGAATTGAAGAAGAGGTGACGTTCACGGGCGGCGTCGCCCGGAACCTTGCAATGATTTCGACGTTGAACGAGCGGCTTGGTCTCGAGGTGAATGTGAGCGACGAGTCGCATTTCATGGGTGCGCTGGGTGCGGCGCTGTTCGCACTGGATCACATCTTCGCGAGTCGAGCTCCGTCGACCCCGACCCGGCGGGCATCATGACCTACACGGCGGGGATCGATATCGGATCGACGTACTCCAAGGCCGTCATCCTCAACGACGATCACGAGATCGTCGGTCGGGCGATGGAACCCACTGGTTTCAAGCTGACGGAGGTGGCTGACCGGGTTTATCGAGAAGCGGTGGCCCATGCCGGAGTACGGTCGGACGATGTGAAGTATGTCGTGGCGACTGGGTTCGGACGACATCAGGCGACGGTGAGTGACGTGCAAGTGACCGATCTGACGGCCAGCGCGCGTGGTGCCTCGATGTTCTTCCCTGGGACACGGACTATCCTCGACGTAGGTGGCCAGACGATGAAGGCGAGTCGTCTGAGCGAGAACGCCAAGGTGAAATCGTTTCGTTTGAACGACAAATGCGCCGCCGGTACCGGCGCGTTTCTGGAGAAAACCGCACGGTATATGGGGTACTCGACAGATGAGATCGGTCCGCTCGTGGCGACGTCGAAAGTCGCGATCCCCATCTCTGGCGTCTGCGCCGTCTTTGCCGAGTCGGAAGTGATCAACCATCTATCCGAAGGTGTGGCGCCGGCTGACATCATGCACGGCGCGATCGTGTCGCTCGTCGGGCGGTCGGTGCAGCTCATGAAGCGCGTACGCATGGAACCCGAGTTCACGTTGATCGGAGGGATTTTGCGATTCGAGCGCATGGCTCACGTCGTTCGTGAGCACTTGAGTGCCGAGGTCAACGTGCCCCCGGGCGATTTGGTGCAGTTTGTACCGGCAGTGGGAGCTGCGATTCTCGGGCATCGCCGGCTGCAAAAGCTCGCCACCGAAGGGGACGAGGTTGGCGTCGCTCGGTAACGAGTCGAGGGAGACCGCCTCGCCATGAAGACAAACGACGACGACGCCGCCGAGAGTTCGAGGGATCGAACTGCGGAGTCGCTTGCGCCGATCGTCGAACAAGAAGCCCGGCGCGTGCTGGCTGACGAACATTTGGCTCCCGATCCTGCGTTGGTCCGTGAAGGGTGGGAACGCCGGTTCGTAGCCGACGGGCGTCGAGCAACGGAGGCAATTGAGCTGTACAAAGAACTCGGCTACGAAGTGCGCGCCGAACCGGTGCGCCTCGAAGAGGTGGCCGACGAATGCGAGGATTGCCAGTTGCTGATCGCGCTCGAATTCAAGACGATCTACACGCGAAAGAGATCCGACCTGGACCGAGAAAGTGGGGTGGAACGATGAAAGCCGCCGTGTTCAAGGGTTCGGGTAAAACGCTCGAGGTCACCGACGTCCCCACGCCTTCACCAAGTGCCGGGGAGGTGTTGGTCCGCGTGGCGGGGTGCGGGATGTGCCACACCGACCTCCACTATTTGGATCACGGTGTGAAGACATTCAAGGACCCTCCGATCGTGCTGGGACACGAGGCGGCGGGAACGGTCGAGTCCGTGGGTGTCGGCGTTGACGAAACCTTGGTGGGAAGCCGGGTGTTGATTCCGGCCGTGCTGTCGTGCGGTCGCTGCCCGTACTGCCGCAAGGGCCGGGAAAACCTCTGCGACAATCTGCGCATGCTCGGTAACCACATCGACGGGGCGTACGCGGAATTCATCGTCGTCGGTGCGGACGAGCTTGTCCCCGTTCCTGAAAGCCTGCCCCTCGAACAGGCCTGCGTCATCGCCGATGCTGTCTCAACCCCCTATCATGCCGTGAAGGACCGGGGTCGGGTTCACGCTGGAGACACCGTGGCTGTCGTGGGGTGCGGCGGTGTGGGGTTGAATCTGGTTCAGTGCGCCATCCTCGCGGGTGCGAGGGTCGTTGCCGTGGACCTCAACCCGGAGCGGCTCGAAATCGCGAGACGGCTCGGCGCGTTTGAGACGATCGATCCGGGTGAAATCGAACGGGTCGACAAACACGTACGAAAGCTCACGGGCGGCGGTGTCGATGTGGCGTTCGAAGCAGTGGGTACGCCAAACACGATGCAGCTGGGCTACAATTTGCTCAAACGGGGCGGCCGTCTCTGCGTGATAGGTTTTTCGCACGAACCCGTGCCCATTTCCGCCGCCAAGCTGATGTTCTTCGAGCTGGAACTGGTCGGCAGCCTGGGCTGCGGTGGTGGTGAATATCCGGAGATCATGAATCTCGTTCAGGCGGGGAGAATACAGCTAGACCCCATCGTGAGTGGGACCATCCCGCTCGACAATATCAATGACGGGTTCGACAGAATGCGAAGAGGAGAAGGCGTGCGCTGGGTAGTGACGCCATAACAACGTGGGACGCTCTCCGCCAAACCTTTAACGTTCAAGCGAGGACACGTGATATCCAAACTCGACCCGCTCGCGCGCTTTGAACTGGAACACGACGAGGCACTCGCGGC